>DUKA01000061.1 GCA_013329615.1 Candidatus Bathyarchaeota archaeon | reverse complement strand
AGGCGCAAGATACTCGCGGACGAGCTGAACTTCCCCAGCGACCTCTACGCCCTTTACTCCGACATACTCCTCAGGGGAGGAGACCCCGAGAGAGACCTCATACTCGTCAAGGGCAGGAAGGGGCTCATCGAGGAGGAGGACGTCATCGAGCAGATGACGGGCGAGGTGGCGCTCGCCCTGCTCCCGAGCGTCTACTACAAGTCGGGGCAGCTCGCCGACATGAAGCGCCTCACGAAGGCGGCGCACAGAAAGAAGATAGTCATCGGCTTCGACTGCAGTCACAGCGTCGGCGTCGTGCCACACCACTTCGACGAGTGGGGCGTCGACTTCGCCTTCTGGTGCAACTACAAGTACATGAACGCGGGACCCGGCGGCACCGCAAGCCTGTACGTGAATAGGAAACACTTCGGCGCCCGCCCCGGTCTAGCTGGTTGGTGGGGAAACGACCGCTCCACGATGTTCAACATGGAGACCCGCTACGATCAGGCGAGCGACGCCGCGGCGTGGCAGATAGGCACCATAAACATGTTCAGCGCCGCGCCGCTCGAGGGCTCGATACGCGTCATGCGCGAGGCGGGGATAGAGCGCATAAGGGAGAAGAGCCTGAAGATCACGGGCTACCTCATGTACCTCATCGACGAGATGCTTGGGAAGGCGCCGTATAACTACTCGATAGCGACTCCCCGCGAGGCGGAGCGCCGCGGCGGGCACGTGGGCGTCGCCCACAAGGAGGGCTGGAGGATAAATCAGGCCCTCATCGCCCGGGGCGTCATCCCCGACTTCCGCCCGCCCAACATAATGCGCCTCGCCCCCATCCCACTCTACGTCGGCTACCACGACGTCTGGAAGGTCGCGCAGCACCTCAAGGGCGTCATCGACAACAAGGAGTACCTGAAGTACACAGACGACAGGGGTACCGTCACCTAGCTCCGTAGGGAATAGACGCTTCTTTTGCGTAGATCCGATCGTCATCGGAGCCATATTCTGGCTCCTTTCGGTTAAAATGGCTCAGAAAGGGGCATCAAGCGTACCCCGTTTTTTCTCGGGTAAAAATGGTGGATCAGATTTTGCCGTACTCCCAGAGGAACGCGGCGCACATCTTCGTGGTGGTGATGAATTCCTCGACGCCTATCCACTCGTTCGGGGCGTGCGCGTAGTGGGGCGGCATCCCGTCGCTGCCCGAGGAGGCGGACACCATCTTGAGAGGCGGAGCCGTGTAGTACATGCTGGGCCCCGTGCCGCCGCTCATAGGGTAGATTAGGGGCTCGTTGAAGCCAAGGTCCCTGATGGCTGCCCTGTGCGTGGCGACTATGCGCGTGTTCGCTGGGCTCCTGTGTGCGTTAGCCTTCCACCCGTTGAGTTTAAGCTCGACGTCGGTGAAGCCGTGGCTCTTGAGGTGTGCCTCTACCTTGTTCCAGACGTCGTCAGCGTCCATGCCGGGGACTAGGCGTATGTCCATGTTCGCCTTCGCCCACGGCGGGTTGATCGTCAGGGCGGCGGGTCCGACGTAGCCTGACTGCAGCCCGTTTATTGTGAGCGTCGGCTGGAACATGTATGCCTCGATGAGGTCGGCGCCGCTGAGGCCGCGCATGAAGCCCTTGACGCCCCACTGCTTCTTCATCTTCTCCTCCTCATCCGCCGCGGCGAGCTTCTCTAGGAGTTCCTTGTCGCCGGGTTCTGGTCCCGTGACGCCGTCGTAGAAGCCGTCGATGGCTATCTTGTCGTCTTCGCCCTTCATGCTTTCGAGCGCCCAGACTAGGCGCCACGCTGGGTTGGCGACGACGGGAGCGCAGCTGCTGTGGACGGGGCCGCGGCTGTGGTCGCAGACAAGCTGCAGGTCTATGCAGCCCTTGCCGCCGAGCGTGATCCGTGAATCCTTATACGGGGTGCTGAATGTGCTCGGGCACCACTCGGCTTCTGCTTTGAGCATCTTTTCAGGATGCTCCTTGAGGAAGCGGCGCAGCTGCCAGCTCCCGACCTCCTCCTCGCCGTCGAACGTGAAGACGATGTTTACGGGGACGCCGATGGTTTCCTTGAGGGCCTTCATCGCCATGAGTTCGGCGACGAGTGCACCCTTGCTGTTAATGGCGCCGCGGGCCACTATCTTCCCGTCGACTATCTTCGCCTCGAAGGGACCTGTCGCCCACTTGTCGAGTTCGCCGACGGGCTGGGTGTCATACATCTGGTACGCGGTCAGTGTATGATGCGCGCCGGGGCTGAGCAATTTTCCATACACCACCGGGTTGCCCTCCCCCTCCTTGATGAGTTCGGTCTGGGCACCGGTCTCCCGGATCATGTCGCGCACCATCTCGGCGCACCTGTAGACGTCGTCGCGATCCATCGAGACGCTGGGCTGCCGGAGAAGCTCCTGGCACCGCCCGACGTACTCGTCGCGATTGGCGTCTATCCTTTTGAACACCTTTTCTAGGGACATAGTATCCCGGAGGCATCCTCCCCCGGAGCCTATTTTAATGTTACAACCCACCGTCTAGTTGCATGTACGAGCTTGAGCTTGAGCGGGTCGTCGACGAGATCGGTAAACGGGGGGCGCGCAGGGTCCTGCTGCAGCTGCCCGACGGGATGCGCCCCTTCGCCTTCGAGATAGCCGAGCACATCAGGAAGGAGACGCCCTCCGAGGTCATCATAAGCGGCGACTCCTGCTACGGCGCCTGCGACATCGCCTCCCGGCAAGCACTCGAACTGAACGTCGATCTGCTCATCCACTACGGCCACGCCTGCTTCGTCCAGTCCCCCGGCGTCCCCGTCCTCTACATCGAGGCGAGGATACCCATAGACGTCTCGAAGATGGTCGAGGCGGTCCTCCCAGACATCGCCGGCTGGGAATCGGTGGGCCTCACGAGCACGGTTCAACACACCCCACAACTCAAGGAAATCTCCGAAGCTCTGGACCAGAGAGGGGTCAAGGCCCTCATCGGCGAGGGGACCGGTCTGACGCCGGAGGACGGGCAGGTACTCGGCTGCAGCTACGCTGCCGCCACGAAGCTACCCGAGGAGGTAGACGGCTACATCTTCATCGGCGGGGGCAGGTTCCACGCGATAGGGCTCGCCCTGCGGACGGGGAGGCCCGTGATCATCGCCAACCCATACAACGGAAAAGTCTCAAGACTCGACGAGTCCGAGCTCATGCAGCTCGCAAAGAAGAGGATGGCGCTCATCACCGCGGCGAGGGAGGCAAAGACCATCGGGGTGCTCGTGAGTTCCAAGCCGGGACAACGCGCCTTGGCGGACGCTATGGTTCTCGCAGAGAAACTCGGCGACAGGGAGGTACACGCCTTCCTCATCTATCTCGACGAGGTACGCGCCGACCAGCTAAATAACTTCACCGAGCCCGAGGCATTCATCGAGACCGCGTGCCCCCGCATAGCCATAGACGGGGTCGCTGGCGTCAACCGCCCCATACTCACCACCACCGAGGCACGCGTCCTGCTCGGCGAAAAGACGTGGGAACAGACATGGGGCCACACATACTTAGGCTAGGAAGCTTCACCAATCAGTTTATTAAAAAGCGGGAGCAATAACAGGGTCGGTCCCTAGGGGATCGGCTCGAAGAGCGGCGGTTGCCGACGCAGCAGGCGCAACGAAATGTCCAAGGCAAAAACGATAAAGAAGAACGTCTTCCCCGGCGACGAACTCGCGGTCATCGAGGAGTACAACAAGGGGGAGGGCAGCTACCAAGTTGACGGGCTGGTCCGCTCCGAGGAACTAGGCGAGACGAGGCTCAACAAGGAGAAGAGGGCGCTCGAGGTCAAGAAGACCACGAAGAAGCTCAACCTCCCACTCGAGGGCATCGTCGTGATAGCCGAGGCCGGCTCGGTGACCCGAAGGGACGCGCGCGTCGACATCTTCCGCGTCAACGGCAAGATAATCAGGCCGACCTACACGGGCGTCATCCACATCAACGACGTCGCACGCGAGTTCGGCAGAAACCTTGAGCAGGCGCTCCGCCAAGGCGACATAGTACGCGCCGTCGTCGCCAACACGAAGAACAGGATCTTACAGCTAAGCATGGCGGCACCCGAGTTCGGCGTAGTCTACGCCTACTGCAGCAGGTGCGGCGGCATCCTTGAGATGGAGAAGGGGAAGCTCACCTGCCCAAAGTGCAAGCGCGTCGAGCGCCGCCAGTACGCTAATAGCTACGGAAAGGAGGACATCTCATCGTGAAGCTCAACATAATCAAGGAAGAGGAAGGCTACGTAGAGGTAGAGTTCGGTGGCGAGAGCCACACGCTTCTCAACCTGCTGCAGACCAGCCTCCTCGAGGACCCCGCCGTCGAGATGGCGGGCTACACGCGCCCACACCCCCTCATGGACAGGAGCAGGCTCTTCATCCGCTTCAAGGGGAAGAAGTCGAAGCCCATGGACATACTCAAGAAGGCGGCGGACAACGCCGAGGCCAAGCTCGCCGAGTTCGATGAGGGCCTCAAGCAGGGCGTCTCCAACCTTAAGAAGTAACCAGCGCATCATTTTATCGAGCACGACTTGGCCCCCCAGAGACTACGCCAGATAAAGAGGGAGATCAGGGTCCTAGGCGTAGCCGTGGGACGCAACCAAACCGGATCAACCATAGTCGGCGCCGTCTACAGGGGTAGCCTCTGGCTCGACGGCGTCCTCAGAGCACACAACCAAGACACCGACGCCACGCAGGCAATAGCAGACATGATCGCGGATTCACCCCACGCGGGGCAGATACGGGTAATTCTGCTCAGCCGCGATAGGCTAGATGGGGCGACCGTATCGACGCCGGAACTCCACGCCAAGACGGGCAAGCCCGTCATAATGCTTGGAGAGAACCGGGGAACGACATTCATGTGGAAGAACGGGGGCGAGGACGTGGCATTCTCGGCTGAGGGGCTCGGGCGCTGGTCCGCCGAGGGCGTCCTGAAGGCGTCGACACGCGAAGGCGTAACACCCGAGGCGCTCAGGGTCGCCGCTTTAACCCTATCCGCAATACACGGCGGGCCGGATGCATAAGGTATTAATAGAACCACTCGGGGTTAAGGGCTGTGATGGAGGAGTAAAAAACGAAGTTTTGCTCTGAATGCGGGACAATGTGCACGCTCGATCACAAGAAGAGGTGCTACATCTGCCCCAAGTGCGGCGCCGAGCAGCCGATGACCGAGGAGATAAAGATAGAGCGCGAGGTCAAGGGCGAGGACAAGATCGTCGTAATCGGCAAGAAGGAGCAGAACCTCCGCACGACGGCACAGGTAAAGGCGGAGTGCCCCAAGTGCGGGAACGACAAGGCGTCTTGGTGGCAGGTCCAGACGCGCGGCATAGACGAGTCGGCCACCCAATTCTACAGGTGCACAAAGTGCGGTCACACGTGGCGCGACTACAGCTAACCGGCTCAAAACAGCCACTATTTTATAAAAATACGCCCGTTCCAGCGGGCGTAGACGCATTCATTTGAGGGTATAAGTTACCGTGAATAGACTTTTATGCGTCTGTTCCTAGGCTAAGACAACCAATCCCATCTAAGGAGATTAAGACTTGTTCGAGGTAGAGGTTTCCCGCATCGACCCGTTCCGCAACCTGATCAAGGCGCTCAGCGTCATCGTCGAGGAGGGTACGTTCGTCATGAACGAGGCGCAGATGAAGCTCCTCGCCATGGACCCCAGCCACGTCGCCATGGTAGACTTCGAGCTACCCGCCGACTTCTTCGACTCCTACAAGTGCGAAGGCGAGCCACACCTAAGCATAAACATAAAGGAGTTCCTCAAGTTCCTCGACCGCGTCGACAAGGACGAGGAGACCTGGATACGCCTCGACGAGGAGAAGGCACGCCTAGTCATCCTCTGCAAACGCGGTGGCCACAGCAGGCGCTTCGAGATGCCCGTCCTCGAGCCCATCGACGACGAGGTGCCGCAGCCCAAGATATTCTTCAAGGCCAAGGCCCGCCTCATCACCGACAGCCTACGCAATGCCATCAGAGACGCCAACCTCGTAAGCGAGCACGTCAAGGTCGCCGTCGAGGGGGAGATGCTCAAGATAAGCGCCACGGGCGACATGGGCAGCGCACACAGCGAGTGGGAGAAGGGGAGCGACGACCTCATCGACCTCAAGGCCGAAGAGGACAGCAGCGCCACCTTCACCCTCAGCTACCTCAACGAGATCGCGAACGCCGCGGGGAGCAGCAGCGAGGTCGCAAGCATCGAGCTGAGCACAGACATGCCCATCAAGATGGACTTCGAGCTGCCAAAGGGCAAGCTCGTCTACTACCTAGCGCCCTGCATCGGCGTCTAAGACAACATAATTTTACCCCTTTTTCAATTTAAGATTCAATGATCCGCCTAGGTTGGCGGATTCTTCTGGAATGAAGAATTCAGGTTCCGACATAAAAACTGCTTAAACAATTCTAAAAACTGTAAACCCAGTACCCACTGAGTTGTTTGCTTCTAGAAGTTTGTGAAGCCGTGGATAGGTTCCGATATCTCCTGTAGGATCGAGTCATGAATGCTGACATTTCGGGCTGTTGGGGGAGGCCGGCTGAGTGTCTCGACCGAAGTCTTGGCACGTACACCGCCTCTCCATCGAACCCGTCTTTTACGGGTGCCCTTCACCAGAACTTGCGTTCCGGACGGATGTCTATTTTTGGGAGCGGCTTCGGACTTAGATGCTTTCAGCCCTTATCC
>DUKA01000139.1 GCA_013329615.1 Candidatus Bathyarchaeota archaeon | reverse complement strand
AGTCGGCGACCTGCTTCGGCGTTGTCCGCATGTCGCTGAGGACTACGGCCTTCTCTATGCCCGCCTCGTCGAGGTCGGCGAGGAACTCCTCGACGCTGACCGAGATTATTGTTGGGTGCGCGGGGTCGGTGTACTCGGTTATGCTTATGTGGCAGTGGTAGTCGACCTTTGGGAGGCCAGATGACTTCCTAGAGCCGGCGCCCTCCCTGAGCTGTACTATCGTATCCATTCCCGACAATTCGGTGACCCCTAAATGATACGTGGTCTTCCCCGTAAAAGACTTATCAAGCGGTAGGGAGAAGCCAAGGCGCCCTTCTGGTTTTCTCCCTGCCGATAAATGCCTCGGCGTAGGCGACGCCACACACCGCGCCGTTGGCGGCGAATCGCGCCCTGAACCTCTCCCACACCTTCTCAGCGTGATCAGGGTTGACTGAGCCATCTATCTCCCAGCTCGCCCACTGGCTCACGTGGCAGAGGAAGGTCCGATGTTTAACGTCCATCTGCATGGTGACGTCCACGTAGGCGTTTGGCGTGATGGCTGCCATGGGTTCGCCGAAGAAATAGACCTCGGGCTCGGGGCGGTGGTACGGGTACGCGGTCTCATGCAGGGGCAGACTTGCCTTCAGTGTGGCGTCGCTTGCGGTGAGGCCGACGCGCCTGTGGTCGTCCCGCCATACGAGCGGGTGGAACGTGATCACGATGTCCGGCTTGAGCTTGCGGTAGACGTCAACAAGTGTCTCCCTGAGTTCGTCACCCGCGGGGACCGAGGCGTCTTCGTAGTCGAGCCAGACGAGACCCGCACCGAGCGTCTTCGCCGCAGCCTCCATCTCCTTGGTTCTGATCTTGACGAGTTCGGCGGATGGTATCTTCCAGTGACCCTTGCCGCCCCGTGTTGCGATGATTAGTGTTGCCTTTCCTCCCCCCGCGATGTGCCTGGCTATCGTACCGCTTGTGTACGTCTCGTCGTCTGGGTGGGCGCCAACGAATACTAGGTGCATCAAGGCGCCTCCTCGAACTGTGGGAGCAGGTCCCGGTGTACCTCGAAGAGTTCGTTGAACGCCTTCTCGGCGGCTACGTTGTCCTGTACGACGGGATCCGCGAGGAGGGCCTGCAGCGCCTTCTTCTTGTTCCCGTTGACCGCAGCCTCGACTGCTAGGCTCTGTATGAGTATCTGTATATTGCAGATGGCGGCGAGTCCCGGTGGGAGCTCGCCGACGTGTATGGGGTGGACGCCGCTCCTGTTGATGACGGCGGGTGTCTCGACGACGGCGTCTGGGAGCAGGTTCGACACCTGCCCCTCGTTGGGGAGGTTCACCTGTAGTTCGGTGTGCCCCGAGTTTGTGATGATGCCCTCGATTATCCTCATGGCGCCCTCCCCGGATAGCTCACCCTTGACCCTGAGCTTCTCCTTTCCCTCGATGAGGCGGTTTATCCTCTCCCATGCTTCGCGCCCCTCCGCCTCCTGCCTCTCTATCCAGCTTAGCCCCCTGTCCCGGGGCGGACAAGCCTCCCACGCGTAGGCGAGGTACTCGCCCGCGTGGTTGTCGTCGGTGCTCGGGTAGAGGCCGAACCTCTTGTATAGTGCCCTGCAGAGAGGCTGGAAACCCTTCGCATCCCGCAGCCCCTTCCCCAGCAACGGGTAGGCGTCCTCACCGTTCTTTAGCCGTAGCTCCTTGAACCAGCTGAAGTGGTTGAGACCAGCGCTTGTGGCGTCGAGGAGCTGTGTTGGGACACCGATGTGGGGTGCGATGCGTCTCATTTCATGCTCGACCTCGTGGCAGAGCCCAACTACCTTGACCCGAGTGTGCCTGCTTATGGCGAGGCAGAGGCGGGGGACCGGGTTCGTGTAGTTGAGAAGGAGCGCGTCGGGACAGTGCAGCTCGATGCCGTGGCAGATGTCGAGGGCGGGGGGCACCATCCGCATGGTGTGGAATAGTCCACCGGGGCCACCGTTCTCGCCGAGCACCTGCTTCACGCCGTGCTTGTAGGGTATCTCCCAGTCGAGCCTCCAGCGGCGCATCCTGTCAACTGCGATACTCAGGACGACGAAGTCGGCGCCATCGAGCGCCTCTCCGCGATCCATGGTCGCCTCGATCTCTAAGCCGGCTCCCGTCTCCTCGTTCATCTTCGCCGCAAGGCCCGCCATGGCGTGCAGGCGTGCCTCGTCGATGTCATGCAGGACGAGGTTCGACCCCTTGAGGCCGGATAGGTTGACGGCGTCGAGAACAGAGTTGTAACCGAATACCGCGCTGCCGGCTCCCACGAGGACTATCCTGTTGCCCACGGGGGAGTCTCGGTTGAACGGGGGATAAAACTATCGAGGGCGTCGGGTTTACCGCCTTTCGGCGGTGCCCGCAATGGAGATCGAGGCGCGTAGCCCGCGAAGTGCGCTCGGGTAGTCGTCGAATGTACAGCGGGTGGTCTTGCCGTCCACGCGGTCCATGTAGGGGAGGACGCAGACGATGTCCGCCATGGCGGGATTCACCCACCTCATCTTGACCTCGACGGGCTCGTTCACCCAGTGTGGGCTCACCTTGCCTATGTCTTCGAGCGCCTCCTTCGCCTTCTGCTTGATGAGGGCACGGCTCTTATTCGGGTGGAGGCACTTCGCGGAGTTCCTTCCGACGGCCCATTTGACCGGGGCTGTTGTTATCTCGGGGACGAAGCTCTCTGCCTCGGCGCATGCCGCGGCGTCTCCGGCGAGGAAGACCGAAGGCACACCGTGCCAGCCGGCTAGGGCGGCGTTCATTCCGAACTCCCCAGTCTCGCGCCCGTTTATAATGACCGCGTCGACTGTGCTCCCCGCTATTGTGTGGGCGAGTATGCCTCTCTCGGTGCCCGCCATCGAGTGGTAGCCGACGAACATGACGGCGTCGTAGTGACCGTCCTCGATGCCCTCCATCATGCCGTCGGGCTTCGGGCTACCCCTGATGAGGTACGCCGCCTCGTGTACGTCCTCGGGTGGCAGGTTCCTCATGCCCCCGTGGGAGTCGCTGACAACAATCTCCTTCGCCCCCGCGGCGAGGGCGCCCTCGATGGCGGCGTTCAGGTCCCCCGCCATCATCTTCCTGTAGTAGCCATACTCGGCGTGGTTCATGTCAACATGCGTCCAGTCGACGACGCTGGATATCCCCTCCATGTCAATGGAGATGAAGACGCGCTCAGGCTTGTTTGCCATTATGATCGTAGAGAATGAGCCAGATGCTGTTTAAAACGGTTAGGAGGGGGCGATTCGCCTGTACAGTATGGGAGCGCCGCAGTATAGGCAGAGATTCGTCTTGGGGACCAGTTTTCCACAACCCTCACAAACGACTAGTGGCGAGTCCGTGATGGCGGGCTCTATTTCGACGACGATGTCCTGCGCCAATGCTTACCCTGCATCGGCACAGCCGCCACCGATTATAAATAAACCGCAGCCACGGGGAGCAGGGGTAGCCGAAAG
>DUKA01000039.1:7017-8062 GCA_013329615.1 Candidatus Bathyarchaeota archaeon | reverse complement strand
CCTTCATGGCCTCGGCGACGCGGTCTCCGACGCCGAGGGCGGTGCCGTAGACGAGCCACTCGCCCCACATCGAGAGGTCCTCCGGACCATACTTCTTGAGCTGGGAGAGGTCTCCGAGGTGGTTGCGGAAGGCGTCCCACTGCAGCTTCTCCTTGAACATGCCGGGGCGCCACTGCCCGAACAGGGTCGAGGGGGCGAGGACCGCTACGACGCTCTGGAAGACTGCGAGCACGCCGAGCATGAAGGGCACCACGAGCATGTAGCCGACGACCGGCGCAGCGAAGAGCAGTATGAAGGCCGCGACTAGGATCAGTACACCTGGTATGAAGGCGGGGACGAGCCTGCTCCTCCCACTGGCGGCGAATTTCTTCACGATGCGCTGGTCTGCCTCGTGCATCAACTCGTCGAGGTCGCTTTTTACCGAGAGTCCCCTCGCGTAGTTGCCCCCCTTGCCCTTCTTGACGTCGTGTGCGAGGTCGCGAAGCGTGTCGGTGTCGAAGACCCCGTCGACTGCGAGCTTCTGCAGGAGGTCCATCACCTTCTTCTCATATCCTTCGTCGACGGCGGAGTCGAGCACCCTGATCTTCATCCCGCTCTCCCGTGGCTCCAGCTTGATCTTTTTCCTCATATGCAGGTCGAGCAGCGTGGCGTAGAAGCCGTCCTCGTCGAAGTCGAAGACGTCCTTCCTGAAGACGAGGTTGACGAGCCAAGGTTTCCTCTTCCTGTTCGGCACAGTGCTGAGGTAAGTCGGCACGGTGGCGTCCTCCTCCCTCCCGTGGCGCGTCCAGAGATAATAGAGGAAGAGGGGCACGGCGAAGACGACGACGTAGCCAGCGTAGCCGAGCCACGTCGCCGCATAATACTGCAGACTATACCAGAAGTTTGCGCTCTCGGTCGTAGCCTTCACGTTGGCCACGGGTGAGGGGAACCCGTCCCACTCATGAGAGTCCGGGACCATCAGCAGCTCAACCTCGAGCATCTCGTCCTCCGCCGCGCTCCCCGATATGACAATGGTGTTGCCCTCGCGGCTCACCTTGAGACTCGG
>DUKA01000039.1:0-6930 GCA_013329615.1 Candidatus Bathyarchaeota archaeon | reverse complement strand
CGGGGAAGCGGTTGGCGTAGTAGCACCCCGCCTCGTTGTACTCGGCGAGGTCGTCGATCATGGTCTTCACGAACCATGTGTCCGAGCCCGCGGTGGCAATCGTCACGTCCCCCCACCGGTCCTTGACGTAGGCGACTGAGCCGAGGGGCGCCGAGATGCTAACGGGTTGGATGAAGGGCGTATCCAGGTTCTCCAATGAGACGGGCACCTCCCAACTCCTGTAGAGCATCCTGTAGGTGTCCCCCTCGGTGAACGTATAGGTGAAACCCTCGACAAGGCCGCCGTCGGGGTAGAGGTGTGCCTCGTAGCTGCTGACCACGGCTGGACCCGAAAGGCCGAAGCCTGAGAATGTGGTCGCCACCGCTGCGCCAACGATGGCGAGGGCGATGCCGAGCACGACAATGATAGTGATCTGGCGCGTCTCACTCATTTGTGCCAATCCCCGTGACCTTCGGCGGGGACTCCACCTCGTCGCCGAAGCGCAGGTACTCCAGTTTACTCATGCCGAGGATGCCGGCCACGAAGTTCGACGGAATGGTGTCCACCATCGTGTTGAACTCCTGCACGACGTTGTTGTACGTGTACCTCTGGCGCCCAATCTCGTCCTCGAGGCTGATGATCGCCTCCATAAGCTGCTTGACAGTGTCCGACGCCTTGAGATCCGGGTACGCCTCGGCGACCGCCCTTATGCTGCCGAAGAGGCTGGCGCTCTCCTTCTGCAGGTTCGCCAAGTTGGCGGGCCCTGCGCTCATCACCTGTGCGCGGAGCGTCGCCACCTTCTCGAAGACCTCTCTCTCGAATTTGGTATATCCCTTGACCGCGCCGAGCAGCTGCTCGATCATGTCGAACCGCTTCTTCATGGCGACCCTTATCTGGCCGAGCTCCGCCTCTCCGGCGTTCTTGAAACGGAACAGCCGATTGTAGTAGGTGACGAAGACTATCGCCAGCAGGATGAGAACGACCGCCAACGTGCCTAGGACGAGCGTGAATGTGTCCAACCTTCTTCCCTAGTTGAGAGGAATACCCCGATGTTAAAAGCGATCCGCCTATAATCTATAGAAATTACAGAATCCCCAACCCGAATCGGTGAAGAAAACGAGCCTGCGTCTAGCAGTTTTTCGCCTTCTAGGCAACAGGGGGGCGATTAAAGACTAATAAGGAGGTTGTGGTTTAGGAGCAACCATGGAGCCAGCCCTACGCGGTATCATCGAGAAGGTCATCGACGAGGAACTGAGCGATGACAAGCTCGGCAGCAACCACAGTGTCTTCAACGCCTTCAAGGACAGGGGACTCATAGACTCGGTCAGCTCCGCCATGTTCGGCCGCGTCTACATGCGTGCCTACCAGGCTTGGCTGGACTACAAGGCGAGCCACGCCGAGGAGCCGCGCCCCGAGGAGGCGGTGGAGCTCGTGCGCATATTCGAGACACGCGCCATCGAGATAAAGTCGAAGATAACCGGGATAGCCAGCCTCTGACGGAAACAGTTATTCGGGCTTGGGCGCTTATTCTTGGAGTGGTTTGGCGCAAGACGAAACATTCGTACCCGAGAAGGGTTACACGGATTACATAACGAATCTCGATGGATTAAGGGGCAGAATAGTCGCCGCCATTCCCCTTGAGCCGAGGATGCGGGTGCTAGACGCCGCCGCGGGCCCGGCGTGGTTCTCAGCCGAACTCGCGAAGAGGGACCCGACCCTAAAGATAGTCGCCATCGACGCCTCGGAGAGGATGGTAAAGGCGGCGGAGCGCAGGATCAGAGAGAAGTGGCTCGACTCAAGCATCGCAACCATGAAGATGGACGCCACGCTCCTCGACTTCCAACCCTCGACGTTTAGCCTCGTGACCAACTTCTCGGGGCTCAACAGGGTCCACATGACGCACGGCGCCCAAGGCGTGAGACAATCGATCCACGAAGCCGCGCGGGTATTGAAGTCCCGCGGCTATATGTGCTTCGCAATCATCCCCCCGGAGGAGGCCGAGACGATCGCCCAGAGATTAGAATGCGAAACCTACTCATACGCATGCGGCCTCACCTGGCTACCCGCCATAAAGTATCAGGAGTATCTACGAGGCGCCGGGTTCTCCCTCGTCAAGAGGGGGACATTCTACACCGGTAAAAAACTGGGTGCCTCGCAGGCCAGACAACATCTGGAGTCGACGATCGAGAAGGTGAAATCCATCGAAGTCGGGGCACGCCCACTCGATGAGGTTTGGAAGAGATACGGCGCCGAGATAGAGAATGAGGGACTCGGCCACTTCTCAAGAGTCGTCCTAATGATAGCCCGGAAGAACGCCTAGAGTAGGTACAATGTCCTCTCCGTGTTGTTGAGGAACCTTAGCCCCTTCTTCGTGACTAGGACGGTGTCCTCCATCTGTATGCCGCCCCACCCGAGGTCTAGATACGGGGCGTCGACCGTGAACACCATGCCCTCCTCGAGGACGGTCTTGTCGCCGGGGGTGAACCATGGTCTCTCGTTGCAGTCCACGCCTATGAAGTGGCCGAGGCTCATGCTGCACTCCCTTACGCCGCCCTTCTCCAGCTCCTTCTGCGCCGCCGCGTAGACGGCCCCGACAGTGCTGCCGGGCTTCGCGGTATCGAAGGCGGCCTCCTGCGCGTCTATGACGGTCTTCAGCCTCTTCTCGACCTCTGGGGAGGCCTTACCTATGGCGGCGGTGCGGGTGACCTCACCGTTGTAGTGCGCCCAGGTTGCGCCAAGGCTCATCCGGATTAGGTCGCCCTTCGCCAGCGGGAGGGTCGTGGGTATCGGGTTCGGGTAAGCGCTCCTCTCCCCGAAGCCTATCTGGTCCTTCGTGACCCTGCCTCCGTCCTCGGAAACGCTGTAGCTAAACATCTGACTCAGATCTATCTCCCTGATGCCGGGCCGCGCTATCTCGAGGGCGTCCTCCATCGACTTTTCAGTGATCTCAGTCGCCTTTTTTATCATCTCGACCTCCTCGAGCGTCTTCACGGCCCTTATCTCCTCGAGGAGCTTTGAGCCGTCGATTATCTTGGCGTCGGGTAGGTTGCGCTTCAGCGTCTCCCAGCGCATCGGGCTCAGTCCGCTGCTGTCGATGGCGATCGTCTTCTTGGCGTAGCCTCTGCCCGTGACGGCGATGACGAGGGCGTCGCACGGTGTCTGCTCGGATTGCGCCTTCGTTGACTCGATGATCCACTGGGTGATCTCGGAAGCCTTTGGGTTCTTCGTCGCGTTGACCTTAAGGCACCCGTACCAGTGTACGTCCTTTATCCATGAGCGGCTCTCTGCGACGAGGTCGGCCTCGGAGAGCGGCGCCATGAGAGCGGGCTCGGCGTCGAGCGGCAAAAACACGTACCCCTGCGTCCCGCATGCGAGCTGCATGCCCGTGCTGTAGTAGTCGGATACGTAGAAAACGTTCGAGGGCGACGCCGCGAGTATCGCGTCCACGCCCGCCCTCTCCATCACCTGCTTCGCTCTTTCCCTGTTTAGAGGCATTGCCGAACGGTTACTTGTTACCCCAACGCCTTTTAAAATAAACGCCGCGAAAATTACCTAAAAAATCCTATAAACCCGTTTTCACGCCCCGCAGCCCGATGTTGGGGAGCGACGTCGCCCCCGCTTGGCATTTTTCCCAGTCGGCGCTTTGTCCTTCGACTGCTTAACGACGAAGAGGCAATGGGGGTCGTCCTTCGTGAGTATGTCGGGTATCTGCACGTCTATGTCTGGGCGGTAGGTCTGCCAGAAGGCGTGGTGGAAGTTCTGGCAGTAGACGAGCCCGAGGTCGTTGCCATCGTGTGAGCGCCATACCTGCTCGTATGGGCACGCATACGTGTAGCTCACAAGCTCGTTGTCGGTGAAGACCTTCCGCTCCTTCTTAGTGCCCGATGTGCCGGGTAGGTCGTATACCTCGAAGAGGCTCCGCATGTTGATAGGAAGCCCCATCTCCTCGTGTCTCTTCCGCAGACGCTCACCCCGGGCGGCGCCGTAGCTCCTCACGGCTCTGACGAGCGCCTCTTTGCCCTTCTCCCCGAAGCTGTCCACCATCTCTCGGGCGAAGATGTAGTACATGAGGCTCCCAAGCTCTCCAAACTCGTCGATGTCCTTCTGTGTCACCATGGCTAATCAATGGAATAATGGCGCGGATTCAGTTAAAACCCATTTGGGTTGCTGAGGCTTATAGGTGGGGTCGGAGACGTTTCCTCGGGGAATTATGGTGGGAGACCGACAGGTCGTCGATTGGCTGCTTGAACGCGACCAGCCTTGGGTGAGGTATAATACGCTGGTCGATCTCCTCGGCGTAAAGCGAGAGAGTGAAGAGGCGAGGGGGGCGTTAGCCGAGGCGATGACTACGCCTCCTGCGTCGAAGATACTTGGTAGCCTTGACCCGAACGGCGGTTTCACTGACAAAGCGGCGGCTAGGAAATGGGGCGAGGTCGCTGTGAGGGGCGGATATGTACCCAAGTACAGGGGGGCGGCGTGGAAGTTAATTTTCCTCTCTGAGATAGGCGCAGACCCATGCGACGCGAGACTCCGTATACTCGGCGAGAAAATCCTAGCCAACGCCTTCGACCCCAGCTTCGGCACATTCAACATCCACCTCGAAGCCGGTGGACGCGGCGACTACGCATTGATACCCTGCTTCATGGGCAACATGGTCTGGGCGTTGTGTAGACTCGGGTTCGCCGACCGTCCCGAGGTGAGGAGTGCATTCGATTGGCTCGTCAGGTATCAAAGATTCGATGACGGCGACTGGAAGCCGCCGACGTCCTTCCCCTATAAGGGGAGCAGGGAGAGGTGCTGGGGTAAGCACACGTGCTATTGGGGCGTCACGAGCATACTGCGCGCGATGACCGTAGTCCCCGGCGGGTTCTGGACGCCCGAATCGGTGGAAGCGAAGAGTAAGACGATGGACTTTGTCCTCGCACACCGCCTACTCTGGAGCAGCCACGACCATACGCGCCCAATAACTGTGAAGAACACACGCCCGCAGCGACTCACCGCCCCGCTAACATACTACCAAGACGCCATCGAGATAATATCCACAATGCTCACCCTCGGCGCGCGAGGCGAAGAAGTCAATGAGGCAATAGAATTCGTCCTAGCCAAGAGAAATGGTGAGGGTAGGTGGATGCTGGATAACGCGCCGGATCAACTCGATGCACCATTCGGTACAAAGGGTGGCGAAAGCAAGTGGATCACTTTCCGTGCCCTAAGGATGCTCAAGTTTGCTGGCAGATTCAAGCTTGAATAAGAAAGACGAGGTCCACGCGGAGCCCTATTGGAGCCTTTTCTCGCCGCAGGGGTAGGGTATCAACATGAAAACTTCGATCATCGCGAGAGAAAGAGTCAAAGATATAGAAAAATAGAGCCGTTTCTAAACCTGTTTTCAGGTATAGGGCATAGAAAACGCCTATTGTGACCTATACTCACCATGTCCTTAACATGTGCGTTTTTAGGATTTTTCGCTACTCCTAAATAGGTGTTCTCGGATTTGGTTCAAGTCCGACGAAATGTCTAAGGGTGATGTGAATGGGTGTTGCGGAGTGGGTGCGGGACTGGGGGAGGTTATGGGTCCTCTCGTCGGCGTCGGCACTCAGGGGCATCCGTGACAACCTTCGCACCGTCGTCTGGCAGCCATTCGCACTCAGCATAGGTCTCGATATGCAGCAGGTCGGCTCCCTCGAGAGCCTCACAGACTTGATCAAGCTCCTGTTCGAACCCGCCTTTGGCGTCATGAGCGACGCGTGGGGCAGGAAGAGGCTCCTCATCCTGAGGGAGATGGTCGCCCTCGGCGCACTGCTGCTTATGCTCTCCGCAAGGAGCTGGCACTATCTATTTCTAGCCATGTTACTGATAGGCGTCTCGAACAGCCTAGTCTCGGTCTGGAGTAGCCTCGTCGCTGAGTCGGCGCCCGCCGGCAGGCTGGGCTTCGTCTACAGTGTGATGGGCGCCTTCTACACTGGGGCGGGCCTTATTGGCACACTCGGCGCCGGTTACATCGCGGACACCTACGGCTACGGCTCGGTCTACACCGTCGCCGCGGGTATCGCCTTCGTCAGTCTCGCCCTCGTCTGGCTCAAGTTACCAGAGACACGTAGCGAGGCACCCGCCAAGGTTAATTGGAGAAATACCCTCACCTCGTACATCAGAGCCCTGAACCCTCAGAGGGAACTCAGGGGCTTCTATGTCGCCATGGGGCTCGATCTCCTGGGCTTCGGAATGGGCGTGAGGTTGCTCAGCGGGATGCTGAATGCCGGCTACGGCTACACGCCATGGATGATCGCCCTGTATACCACGGCGATGACGCTCATTCAAACCGTAGCGCAGATGCCCCTTGGCCGCCTCGCCGACAGGTTCGGCTACGGCAGATTCATGGCCATCTCCCAGTTCACCGCCTGCGCGATGATGGGGATGATGATACTCTCGAAGGACCTGTGGGTGGTAGTCGCCGCGCATCTGCTCCTAGGCGTCGCAAACGCGTTCTGGATGCCCGCAGAGCAGGCGTGGATAGCCGCCAATGTTGACCCCAAGCAGAGGGCTCAGGCACTCGGCAGCTTCTCCACGTTCCGTGGCCTGCTCGGTCTCCCCGCACCGATAATCGGAGGGATATTGTTCGACGCCTACGGCTTCGACGTGCCCATGCTGATAGGACTGAGTATAATCTTCATCGACGGCGTAGCGATACTCGCNNTGACTCACCGGTTATCATAGAGGCTGCACGAGCCGTCTTCGCTGATCCTGTCGAGGAGAGCCGCGACCTCTCCGGCGGTCGATGTCTCGTGTACATCCTGCCTCAGACTGCGGAGGTTCTGGCTCCCCGTGAAGTACTCGGGGAGTATACGGCGCATCTTTACAGAGGCGCCCTTGTCGCCGTAGTACTCGCAGAGGTATCGTAGGTGCAGCAGGCACGTCTCCTTCTTCTCGCGTAGCGTGGGCGGCGTGTGTGGGGTT
>DUKA01000055.1 GCA_013329615.1 Candidatus Bathyarchaeota archaeon | reverse complement strand
CGCCTCCTCGGCGCCGAGGTCGTCAGGAGCCCGAGAAAGGAGGTGGGTGGCTACACGGTCACGCTGACGGATGCTGGCATTAGTGACCCGCTCTTCCGCGACTTCCCCGCGGCGGTCCCAGTGTTCCACTGGCACAGCGACATGTTCAAGGTCTCGCCCGGCGGCCGGCTGCTGGCGCGAGGCGACCCCTGCCCCATACAGGCGTACGCGTGGAGGAACGTGAGGGGCGTCATATTCCACCTAGAGATAGACCACCGCGAGGCGGACAGGTGGGCTTCTGCCTACCCAGCAGAGCTAGAGGCCGTTGGCAAGACAAAGGCACAGGTCATCGAGGAGTGCAGGGTGCGCGAGCCTGAGATGAAGCGTCTTGCCGAGAGGCTCGTCGACAACTTCCTGAACCTTAGTGGGTAAACCTCATCAACTCGAAGCGCCAAATTTAGTCAGTTGGTGTTTCTGGCTTGAAGATAACGAAGGTTGAGATAATTCCCGTTAACCTGCCGAAGAAAAAGGTGCTTGCCCTCTCCCGCTACGGCAAGCTCGGCGAGGGGACGCCATTCGAGTTCATCCTGACGCGTGTCCACACGGACGAGGGCGTCACCGGGGTCGGCGAGTGCCCGCCGCTCCCGCCGCTCTCCCCCGAAAACCAGGGCGTCGTCGCCGAGATGCTGAGGCGCTGGATCGTCCCCAACATCATGGGGATGGACCCATTCGACCTCGAGGGCATCTGGGAGAAGATGGACTACTGGGCCCCCACATACCCGATGGCGAAGGCCGCCATCGACATGGCCCTCTGGGACATAATGGGCAGGAGCCTAAACGTCCCCGTCTACAAGCTCCTCGGCGGAGGCTCGAACCCAAAGAAGATGCCCAACGCCGCACTCATCGGCATCGACACCCCCGCCAAGGTCGCAGCCGAGGGGAAGCGCCTCGTCAAGGAGGGCTACACGGCCATCAGGCTCAAGATCGGTCCGAAGAGGGACGCCACCTGCGTGAAGGCGATGCGTGAAGCCATAGGCGAAGACGTTGTGCTTCGCGTTGACTGCAACCAGGGCTACGCGGCCCACGAGGCGGTCAAGATGATCAGGGAGATAGAGCAGTGGGGCGTCGAGCTCGTTGAGCAGCCGACGGTCTGGTGGGACTTTGCCTCAATCGCCAAGGTGGCGGGCTCGGTCGACACGCCCATAATGCCACATGAGTCGCTGTTCTCCATGGCCGACGTTAAGACCCTCATCGACATGGGGGCAATCGGCGTCCTTGGTCTGAAGACCTACCGACCAGCCGGGGGCATAACAAACGTCAAGCGCATACTCGACATGGCCCGCGTCATGAACATCCCGACGCTCATGCACGACGACCTCGAGATGGGGGTCAGCCTCTCCGCCGCATCACACATAATCGCGGGCTGCGGGAGGGCCATCACCCAGACGTGTGAACTCAGCGGATTCCCCGAGTGGATCAACGAGGACGTCATCAAGGAGCCGGTGAAGTTCGACGGCGGATACATCTCGCCCCCGAAGGGGCCGGGGCTCGGCTTCGAGCTCAATGAAGCGGTCGTCAAGAAGCAGACGACGGGCATTATCGTCGTGCAGTGAGTCCCCCCTCTTTTATTCTCCTAGGGATTTCACGAGGCGTGCGCATACTAACAATTTATATTCTTGCCTTCGCGCACATGTGCAAGGAGTCCAACGACAGTATTGTCCCTGGAGCCTTGTCCGAGAGTTCTGGTCGGCGGCACATTAATCGACGGTACGGGCCGCCAACCAATCACTGACAGCATCGTAGTGATGCAAGGCGACTACATTGTAGCCGCGGGAAAAAAGGGTAAGATCGAGATCCCGAAGGGAGCCGAAGTCTACGACGTTACCGGCATGACTGTTGTGCCGGGGTTCATCGACAGCCACTGTCACTTCCTGTGGATGGGTGTGTCGATGCTCCGCGACGTCCAGCTTCGCGATACCCCGACGCTCGAGGCCGCGATGGTGCGTCTCAAGGAGAAGACCAAGGCGGCGAAGAAGGGCGAGTGGATACTCGGCAAGGGCTGGGACGAGTCCAAGTGGCCCGAGAACCGGTACCCCACGAAGAAGGATCTCGACGCCATCAGTAAGACGAACCCGATCATGATAGTGCGCATCTGCGGCCACCTGCTCACGCTGAACACCCCCGCGCTGAAGATCGCGGGCATAACGGGTAAGACGCCCCAGCCGGAGGGAGGTCAGATCGACATGGGCGCCGACGGCGAGCCGACCGGCATCCTCAGGGACTGCAGGCACCTCGTCGAGCCTTTCATCCCAGCGATGACAGAGGAGACGGCGGTTGAGGGGCTGAAGCTCGCGTCCGAGTACGCCCTCAGCCTCGGTTGCACAAGCATAGGCGACGCCGGACTGGGTGCAGAGGAGTTGAAGGCATACCAGACCGCCCTCGCCAAGGGCTACCTGAAGACCCGCGCGTACCTGTTCCTTAACGAGACCGTGCAGAAGCAGAGTTACGAAGTGGGCATCCGTACGGGCTTCGGTAACGACATGATAAAGATCGGTCCAACAAAGCTCCTCATGGACGGAAGCCTTGGGGCACATACTGCGGCTCTCTTCGAGCCGTATACGGATGAGCCGTCTTCGAAGGGTTTGCTGATGATGCCTTCCGAGGCTCTCGACGAGAAGGCGAAGGCCGCCCACCGTCACGGCAACCAGCTGGCGATACACGCCATCGGCGACTACGCGATCGAGTGCGTGATAAACAGCATACAGGCAGCCCTCAAGGACAAACCGAGGAAGAACCACCGTCACAGGATAGAGCACTGCGAGATATTGACCGCCGGGCAGATCGAGAGGATAAGAGAGCTCGGCATCATTCCCGCGGTTCAGCCGAACTTCGTGGGCGAGTGGGCGGGCCCGGGCAGCATGTACGAGCAGCGCCTCGGTGAGCAGAGGAACAGGCTGAACAACCCGTACCGGATTCTGCTCGACGAGGGGGTCACGATAGCCTTCGGCAGCGACGGTATGCCTTTCCACCCGATATACGGCGTCTGGAGCGCGGTGAACCACGGGATAAAGGACGCGAGGATAAAGCTCGTCGAGGCGATAAAGTGCTACACACTGAATGGTGCGTATGTCAGCTTCGAGGAGGACATCAAGGGCAGCGTCGAGGTCGGCAAGCTGGCTGACATAGCCGTTATCGATCGCGATCTGACGAAGACAAAGCCCGAGGACATCCGCGACGCCAAGGTTTACATGACCCTGGTGAATGGGAAAATCCTCTATCACAAGGGGCTTTAGTTCCCTTTTTTCTTACGGGTAGATGATGCCTTGGCCGCCATTCAGTAGGATGGAGGCCAAGACTATTACTATGGCGATGATTGCGACCGAGTATCCGATCGCTATCAGTATGCTCCGGCGGTTTGCCATGGTTGTATAGTTGAGCTTGTTACTATTAGTTCATTTTTTTCCAATTATCAGTTTTCTGGTGACATTTCCTTTATCCCTAACCGATATTTAGAAAACCGATAACAGAATATTTGAACCGGACTTTACCTATTGATCCCCGTTAACTACCGAAGGATGAGTAGAGGGAAACGGTACTTGTTCAGGAAGAACCAGATAATCTAATCGACCGTCTCGATTGCCTCTAGCTCCTTCACGTAGGCAAGGTCGAGGCCGTGCTCCTTCGCGCCGCTGATCATGAGTCCGACATACTTCTTCGTCGGCTTGAAGGGACCCTTCGGGTTCGTCGTCCTGTAGGTTGCGGCCTTCACCGCTTTGCCCGCCTCGTCGATGATGTAGATGGTCTGCCTGAAGTAGATGCCATCCGGCACGCCCTCGATGGAGTCGAGGTGGAGAAGCTCATCGTTATCGACCTCGTAGAGCACCCCCCTAACGAGCTTGGCCGCTGCGGGCTCGATGCCCGTGACTCCGCCCTTGTATGTACGGCTCATGAAGTTGAACTGGACCTCCCAGTTGGGGAGCATCGCCTTGCCCTTGTAGACCGCCTTGGGGCAGTGCCTCTTCAGCGTCGCCGAGTCGAGGAATGAACCATATGAAAAGTACAGCATGAGGCTGATGGGGGACAATAGCGGTTAAAAGCGTTGCTTTCAAAGGCGCCGTGTTCTAACTGTGGGCTCGCTGATAGTTCTTCTCCCCTAGGATGTGGCGGTGATACATCCAGTTGACGTGTTCGGGCGTGAGCTCGACTCGGAGCAGGTCTCCCTCTTCCTGCGATGTCTTGACGAGATCCATCTCCGCCACAGTTTTGTACCAGTCCCTGAGCCTCCTGCCCTTTTCGTCGACCTCCTCAGCGTGACAGCTGAAGTGGGTGTAGCCGTTCTCGTAGCAGTAGACGTGCACCAACGTGAAGAGGCTACCACCAACGCCCTTGCCCTCGACGAGGCTTGCCATGTCATCGCCGTAGAAGCCACCGGGGAACTCCCCATCTTCGTACCCGAAGAAGAAGGCCAACGGCTCCTTTCCTTGGCGGACAAGAAGGAGGAAGAAGCCCTCCTTCTCATTCTTCTTGATGAGGTCCCAGACGGTGTACCTGAGCTCTTCCCTGAACATGTGGGAATCGACCCTGATGACCTCATCTATCAGCGCCCGGTCGAAGGTCAGATGGACGCTAATCTTAACCGGGTCGCCTAGGAGGGTACCAAGCCCATCCTCTACCTTCCGGACTGCCTCCTCGAAAAAGGGTGGCTCCTCGCCCATTGAGGAGCTACTTGATGCCGTACCGCTTAAGCCCTGCGCCGACGACCTCGCGTATCATGTCGTCGAAGCTCCAGCCCCCACGCAGCCACATGAAGGGGTAGAAGCTGAAGTCGTCGACCGCTGGGTCCGCGTCGATGCCTGGGAGAGGGTTGATCTCGAGGAAGTATAGCTCGCCGCGGCTGTTGTATCTGAAGTCGAGGCGGCCCCAGTCATAGCACTGGAGGATCTTGGCGGCCTTTAGCGTCGTCTCCTCGATCTCCTTCTTGAGCTTCGCGGGTATCTTTGCTGGGCAGATGTAGTTTGCGGATGCGTCGTAGATGGTCTTCGCCTTCTGTCCGAGTACGGTGCCGAGCTCGGGGGCGAACTTGCTGAAGTCCATCTCGAAGATTGGGAGGACGCGGGGCTTCTCGTCGCCTATGAAGTTGTCGACGATGCCGACGCTGAACTCGCGTCCGTCGATGAACTCCTCGGCTAGTATGCCTTGATTGTAGACCTTGAGCATCTCCCCTAGCTTCTTGCGCAGCTGCTTTTCGTTGTGCACGACGTTGTCGATGTTGATGCCCATGCTGCTGCCCTCGTGGCTGGGCTTCAGTATGAGTGGGTACCGGAGTTTGGCGGGGATCGGGTCCTCCTTCTCGTAGAGGACGGTGAAGGGCGCGGTCTTCACACCGTGCCACTCCAACACCTTCTTCGTGGTTGGCTTGTCGAGGCAGATCGCCGTCGCCATGATTCCGGCTCCCGTGTAGGGGATGCCCAGCATCTCGCAGAACGCGGGGACTTGGCTCTCCCTGCTCTCACCGCGCAGGCCCTCCGCCCTGTTGAGCACGATGTCCGGCCTCTCCTTCTTCAGGGTCTCGAAGCAGGTCTCGTCGGCCTCGATCTGAAGATACTCCCAGCCCGCAGCATCGATCGCGTGCTTCACGAGCTCGATGGTGTGTGGCGGCTCGTACTCTACCTGGAACTCGCCCTTGTCGAGGCGAGTGTTACAACAAAAGGCGACTCTCAACTTCTTCCGGCTAGGGGACGTCCGAGAGGACCTCCTTGTAGATGCTCAGGGTCTGGTTCTTGATCTTCTCGGGCATCGTGATGCACTCGTGGATGCCGAAGAAGAGCTTGTAGAGCTCGTCCTCGCGGCCCTTGGCCTCGTCGAGGAACCTCTGCTCGAACTCCTGAGTCAGGGGGCTCCTGTCCCCGTTCTTCCACGCCAGGTAGAAGGCGAAGAGCTGCTCGTCGCGGCCCCTGCCCGTGAGGGCGTAGGTGTTGACGTCGCTACCGCCGAAGAGACTGAAGTACTCTTTGCAGTTCTCCGTCAGCATGTTCCTGCTCAGCCCGACCGTCTTGGGGTCGAAGCCACACGCCCTGATCAACAGGTACATCTTGCTACAGACGCTGCAGCTCATGCACCACCTCGTGTCGCGGCCCGCCTCGGTCTCGACGAAGCAACTCATGTGGTACTTAGCGACCTCGGGGTACCTCTTGTAGAGGGCGTAGACGACGGCGATGTCGTTGAGCGGTTCGATGACGCTCATCGTGCGTACGCCGCCATTCGTGAGGAGGCGCGTGATGACGTCGATGTTCACCGTCCACTTGTGGCTCTGGTCGAAGGCGGGGTAGCAGATGTAGCCCTCGCGGTCGTAGTAGAACTCACTGCAGCTCTGCTCGTTGCCGAAGAGTATGTACTTGGCTTGGAAGGTGTTGGCTATTGGGAGCAGCATCATGGCATACTGGGTGTTCTGGAGGCCCCAGCCGATCTCAGTCTTACCCACGCCGAGACGAATACCATCGCGTAGGTGACCGGTAGTGTGTATGATCTTGTTCAGCTTCACCTTGAACTCGCTCTCGAACTCCTTGGCGAGCACGTCCTTGTGCTTCTCCTCGTAGAGGAGGAGGGGCTCGACGACGTATGCCGCCTGCGGGTTGAGGCCGAGCTCTCGGCACACAGCCCACGTGAGTAGGCTGTCCTTGCCGAAGCTGAGGGCGACGACGCTGCTGTCGTCCCTGCTGGGCTGCTTGTAGGTGGGAATCTTGATGTCGTAGTCGTTGAACTTGATCTTCAGGTTCATGAACTCCTTGAGGAGCTCCGACGTGCGGGTCCCGTCTACGTCTGCGCAGCTTGGCAGGTCCATCACGAGGTTTTGGAAGAACTGGGTCTGGAAGAATGGGGCGGATGTGTTGTACCGTAGCTCGCTCTTCCGTAGGGTCAGGGGGAGATGGACGGTCTCGGCGTAGACGAGGTTGTCGAAGAGAACGTCCTTCGCCTCCTGGGGATAATTCTTCCAGAAGCCGTTGGGGTACTTGACGACATACCGCGAACCGCGGAGGTTAATTTCATAACCCGTCTCGATCTGTCTCGCTTCAATGGAGAGGCTAGACACTATACATATACCTGCGTGGACTTTCTATCCAGAGACGATACTCATTAATGCTACTTATTATTGCTTACTATCAGGTTAGAACCAGATCTTGACGGCAATGTTGCAAGGAGAATTAATCAGCCACGGCATCGGCGACACGATATTCACACGTTCCCGCAATCTCGAACAGTTGCTCGGATACAGCAATATTTACTTAAAGTTTGAGGGGGGCAACCCGACGGGGACGATGAAGGACCGCGCCGCCTACGCGTGCCTCAGGGTCGCGAAGGAGAGTGGGTACAGCGAGGTCGTTATCGCATCTTGCGGCAACTTCGGGGCGAGCTTCGTCACCCTCGCACGCATCTTCGGGATCAAGGCGCACGTCTACATCCCGGAGAAGTATCACACGCCGAGGATCGCCGAGATGGAACAGCTAGGCGGCATCATCCACCGTGCGCCGGGTACGTATGAGGAGGTCGTCGTCTCCTCGGGTGAGGAGGCGGGGAGGCGCGGTTGGTACAACGGCAACCCCGGCACGCCCGAGAACAAGGCGGCCTCGATCGAAGCCTACGCGACGATCTCCTACGAGATAGTCGACAGGATGGGGCACGCCCCGGATACCGTCGCCGTCCCCACGAGCAACGGCACGACACTCGCCGGGATAAACCACGGGTTCCAAACCCTCCGTAAGGAGGGCAAGACTGAGAAGGCCCCCGCCATAATCGCGGCGAGTACGACCGGCGGAAACCCGATAGTCTCTAGTTTCCTCGCGGGGAAGAGGAAGATCGTGAATCTCAAATCCGATGGGATCGACGAGACGTCGATAAACGAGCCACTCGTCAACTGGATGAGCCTCGACGGGCAGGACGCCCTCGACGCCGTCTGGGAGAGCAAGGGCTGGGCAGTGAACATCACTGACGAGGAGATGTCCGAGTACTCGGAGATACTCCAGCGGGAGGAGGGACTCTCCGTCATGCCCGCGTCCTGCGCCTCGGTCGCCGCCCTCCCCTACTACGTCAAGGAGAAGAAGCAAAAGAAGGGCAGGGACTTCGTCGCCTTCCTAACCGCCAGGAACTTCTGATCGCCTCCAACCAAACTCTTATTCGAGACGTTAGCTCCTTAGACAGTAATTCCGGTGAAGGATCATGTCTAAGCCGATCTGGATCGCCCGCGACCCGGCGATGTGCTCGGGTTGCAGGCGCTGTGAACTCATCTGTAGCATGGAGCACGAGGGCTGGATGTGGCCAGATGCTTCGAGGATACGCGTCTTCATGCCGTTCCCGGGCATCGAGGTCCCACACCTCTGCGCCCAGTGCATGGACTACCCCTGCATAGCGGGTTGCCCAACGAAAGCGCTCTCCAAGGACCCCAACACGGGGGCGGTGCTCGTCGACCGCGCGAAGTGTATCAGCTGCGGCGCCTGCATCAGGGCGTGCCCCGGCTCTGTGCCGTATATGCACCCCGGCGACAACAAGGCGACCATATGCGACCTCTGCGGGGGCTCCCCAAAGTGCGTCGAGGTATGCGCCGAGGCGGGCTACAACTGTCTGACCCTCGTAAACGAGCCGCCGAACGTCCACAGGAAGATATACAGCAGGAACCCCTACGATACGGCGAAGGACCTCGCCGTGAAGTTGTTCGGGGAGAAGGGCGAGGAAGTAATAGAATGAGCGCCAACAGGACGGGTGTGCCAGGCGGATACGCTGGCAAGTGGCTCGACATAGACCTAACCAAAGATAAGATCGAGACCGTTACCTTCCCCTATGGAATACTTGAACAGTACTTCGGCGGCAGGGGCATAGCGGCGAAGATACTCTGGGACCGCGTCGGCGAGAAGTGGAGCGAGCTTGACTCACTCGCCCCCGAGAACCCATTCATAGTGGCGACGGGCCCCATGACGGGCATCTACCCCGGCGCACGCATCTGCGTGAGCGGCAAGAGCCCGGCAAACAACGGCGTGATCGGAAGCACGGCGGCGACTGAGACCGCCGTGGAGCTGAAAAACGCGGGATACGACGGCATAATATTCACCGGCAAGTCGGAGACCCCCGTCTACCTCCTAATCACGGATAACGGCGTAGAACTCGTCGACGCCAAGCACCTCTGGGGCCTCGACTCCGAGGAGACCGTCATCAAGCTCAACAAGGAGGTCAGGGACACACTCGCGAAGAAGATGCCGCGTGTCGGCCTCTGGAAGGAGCCGGCGACGATGTACATCGGCCCCGCTGGGGAGAATCTGGTGCGCAACTCAGCGGTGTGCACGAAGATCTGCCACGCCTGCGGCTATGGCGGCTACGGAGCTCTCATGGGCAGCAAGAACCTCAAGGCTATCGCCGTGAAGAGCAGGGGCAAGTTCCCACAGGTGGACGCCCCCGAGACTGTGAAGGTCCTCTGGCGGAAGGTCCACGCCGACCTCATTGCTGTGTCCCCGATGCGCAGGTGGGGCACCGGCGCCATGGGCTACGGCGCAGGCTTCGGCACGAGCAGCGAGCCCATCCGCAACTGGCAGGAGGAGTGGCACGACGAGAAGCAACTCGGCGTAAACCGCTACATGGACAAGTACTGGGTCAAGGTCAAGTGGGCGGACTTCAACTGCACGACAAACTGCATGAAGGTAAGCTGTATAAAGAACGGCAAGTGGAAGGGAGACATCACAGACGTCCCCGACTACGAGCTGCAGGCATACTGCGGGACCAACTTCGGCATCTACGACGCGGGCGACAACATCCACCTGAGCACGTTGATGGACAAGTTGGGGCACAGCGGCATCAACGGCGCCAACACGGTTGGACTTGCCGCAGAGCTCTACCAGCGCGGCATCCTCACAGAGGAGGATATAGGCTTCAAGCTAGAGTGGGGGGACGTCGATGCATTCGATAAGTTAACCCGCATGATGGCGTATCGCGAGGGCATAGGAGACATCCTCGCCGAGGGCAGCTACCGCGCCGCGATCAAGATCGCGGAGATGAAGGGGCTACCCAAGAAGGACGTGCTCAAGTACGTTGTCCACGTCAAGGGCATCGAGATCGGCGCGCATGGCACCCGCAGCGACATGGACTACACGCACGACATGACCTACGCTGCTAGTGTGCAGGGCGGTGACCACACGGCAAACGTCATCGACGGATACAACGACATGAGCGGCAACCTCTACTTCGACTCCGCCGTCTACTGCAGCTTCACCGCAAGGGGGCCGAGCGTCGCCCTCCAGTTCGACTTCGCCAAGGCGGTCACCGGCTTCCCAATCAACATCACGAGTTGGAGAAAGGTGAACGGCCCGAGGATAACGACCCTCCAGAAGGCGTTCCTCCTCATGGGCGGCCCTGACCTCACGTGGGAGCCGATAAAGGACGACGACAACCCGCCGAGATACTACGAGCCGCTCCCCTCGGGGCCTTGGAAGGGCAAGACCACGGACAAGGAGCGCGTCGACCTCAAGATTCAGGCATACTTCGAGACACTCGGCTGGGACGCGAGGGGCATCCCGAAGAAGGAGACCCTCGAGAGGCTCGACCTCGGCTTCCTAGAGAAGCACATGGCGAAGTACCGCTAATCCCACTTTCGTTCGTCCCTAATTTTTTCATTAGGACACGTTTTAAGCGAGCTTTTCGAGTTCCTGTTAGATGTCGATCTTCGATCTGCTCCACCCACGGCTGCGGGAGGCGCTCACCGACTTCGGGATGACGAATCCGACGCCTCCGCAGGAGAGGGTCATACCGCCGATCCTCGCGGGGGAGAACATCCTCCTCATCGCCCCGACGGCGAGCGGGAAGACCGAGGCCGCCATCCTCCCCGTCTTTGATGCCTACCTGCGCGAGGGAGATGCAAAGGGCATCAACATAATCTACATAACCCCACTCAGGGCGCTGAACAGGGACATCGACAAGCGCATGATGGCGTGGGCCGAGGCGCTCGGCATCGATGTTCAGGTGCGCCACAGCGACACGACGCAGAAGCAGAGGCGGAGCCAGCTTAAGAAGCCGCCGCAGATGCTCATCACGACCCCCGAGACGCTTCAGGCGATCCTCCCAACGAAGGACATGAGGAGGCACCTCGCATCCGTCAAGTGGGTGATTATCGACGAGATACACGACCTAGCCGCCTCGAAGAGGGGGGCGCAGCTCACCGTGGGGCTGGCGCGCCTCGACGAGGTCGCCTCGAAGCCGCCGCAGAGGATCGGGCTCTCCGCCACAGTGGGCAACTCGAAGACCATAGCCCGGTTCCTAGCCGGACCCCACCCCATCAAGATCGTCGAGGTCACCGTCGACAAGAACTACGTCTACGACGTCGAGTACCCCGAGGCGAAGGAGGAGGACTTCGACTTCGCCAGCGACCTCAACACGTCCCCCATCGCAGCGTCCCGCCTGCGCGCCATACGTGACCTCGTCAGGGCACACCGCTCCACCCTCATCTTCGTCCAGGGGCGTGGGCAGGCGGAGAGCCTCGGCCACAAGCTTGGGCAGCTCGACCCCGGCATCGAGGTCCACCACGGCAGTCTGAGCAGGGAGCAGCGCCACATAGTCGAGGACAAGTTCAAGGCGGGGGAACTCAAGGCGATTGTCGCCACCTCAACCCTGCAACTCGGCATCGATGTCGGCAACGTTGACCTGACCATTCAGTATAACAGCCCACGGCAGGTGTCCACCCTCATTCAACGCGTCGGTCGCGCCGGGCACAAGCTAAGTAAGCTCTCGCGGGGCATCATCGTGACAGCCTACGGCGAGGACGCGCTCGAGTCGATGGTGACCGCCCGAAAGGCGAAGGCGAACGAGATCGAACCCACGGAGCCACACAGGAACCCCCTCGACGTCCTCGCCCACCAGATAACCGGCATGACCCTAGACTACGGCGAAGTTAGCCTCGAAAAAATATTTTCGCTTATCGTATGTGGCGCAAGCTGCTTCAAGACGCTCAGCAGGGACGACTTTGACGAGGTTGTCGGCTTCCTAGACGCCATCAAGATAGTCAACAGGAGAGGAGATAAGCTGGAAAAGACGAAGAAGGGACAGAGATACTACTACGAGAACCTCGGCATGATCAACGACGAGAGGCGCTACCCCTTCATCAACGTCGTCACCGACAAGATCATCGGCACCGTCGGCGACGAGTTCTGGACTCTCCGCGCACGCGTCGGCCTCAACGTCATCCTCCGCGGCAAGGTCTGGAAGATACTTCAGATAGACGAGGACGAGGGGCGTCTGTTCGTCCTCCCCAGCGACGACCCCCTCGGCGCTCTCCCCGGCTGGGACGGCGAACTTATCGGCGTCACAAAGGACATCGCCGAGGAGGTCGGAGACATCAGAGAGAATGTAGCCGAGGGCATCAAGGCGAAGGGGCTCGACGCCACCGTCGAGAAACTATCGAATGAGCTTCACCTGCCCCCCGCGACGGTCGCAGTGGCGGCGAAGGAGGTGGACGCCCAGCTAAAGGGCGGCTTCCCCATACCCACCAAGGACCTCATACTCGTCGAAGCCTACGAGCGCTACATCATAATCCACACAGCCTACGGGAGCAAGGTCAACACGACTCTCGGCTGCGTCCTCGACGCCGTGCTCAGCGAGAAGGACATGATACTCGGCTGGTGGAGCGACGCCTACCGCATACTCATCGAGGCGACGGGCAAGGTCAACAAGTACGATGTTGACGACGTTCTCGCACTCCTAAAGGGGCTAACCCCAGAAGACTCGGAGAGGCACCTCACCGAGTACATGGAGGCGCGCTTCCCCTACACCTACAACATGAAGTTCATCGCCGAGCGCTTCGGAGCCATACCCCGAGGCAAATCCTACGGCGCCGAGGCGCTACACCGCCTCTACCGCAGGTACAAGAACAGCCCCATCTACAAGGAGGCGCTCCGCGAGGCTTACAGGGAGAAGCTCGACCTAGAATCGCTGAAGCAGATAGCCGGCGACGCCTCCTCAGGCAAGATACCGGTCCAATACGTCCAATCGAGGGAGCCGAGCTCACTCGCCCGCCACATCCTAGAAGCCTACGCCGACCTAGAGGAACTACTCGACTCAAGCATCGCCGTCCCCGACCAGCTCGAATACATGCAGAAGAGCGTACACGCGCGCGAGGTCAAGCTGAGCTGCATGAACTGCAACGAGTGGCACACCGAGGCCCGAATAAGGGACCTCCAAGACCGCCCCACATGCCCTAAATGCGGCTCAGGACTCCTCGCCGTCCTCCGCCGAGTAGAGGACCCAGAACACTTCAGGTCCCTCCTCAACCGCATGAAGGCGGGCGAGCAGCTCATCTCCGAGGAAACCGACACCATCACGAACGGGCGCAAGACCGCCGACATGGTGCTCAGCTACGGGCGCAAAGCCGTCGAAGCCCTCGCCGTCCACGGCGTCGGCCCCGTCACCGCCTACCAAATCCTAAGCCGAATGCACGCCACCGACAAAGACTTCTATTCAGACCTGCTCAAGGCAAAAATCCAGTACATGCGCACACGGCAGTACTGGGATAACAAGAAAGAGAAGATGAGGTAGGCTTACTCGTCGTCCTTGAGGAACTTTTCCTCGTCGTCCCCCGCCTCGAGGGCAAAGTTCATGTGAGCCATGCTCGCGCCAGCGCCCAGCGCAGCGGCGACTGCGATAACCTCAGCCAGTTCCTCCTTCGTCGCACCGGCAGCCATCGCCCTCTTGGCGTGCGCCTCTATGCAGTACGGGCACCTAGTGATGTAGGTCGCCGCGACCGCGCAAAGCTCCTTCGTCTTCACATCGAGTTTACCCGGTTCGAACACCTTCTCGTCGAAGGTGCCGAACGCATTGAGTACATCTTGATTCCAGTACTTTGTGACTTCCCCTTTCCCCTTCTTGGCGTAGTGGTATGCCATAGGGGAACGTCCCCGCCACATATTATTCAAGCGTTGTGGTCAGCGGCGCATGATTCCCGCGAGGGCGTCGATCGTCTTATTCACGCCGTCGCCGAGGCGCCCCGAGCTGAGGGTCGAGAGACGCGCAGCGTACGAGTCGTCACCCAGCATCTCCTCGGCCAGCAGAAGCAACCCGTCCCTGTCGATGTTCCTCTGATGGATGGCGTGGGCGACACCCATCTCCTGCGCCCTCCTCGCGTTCCCGTACTGCTCAGGGTGATTCGCGACCGGGATTATAACGGCGGGTTTACCGTAGCAGATGCTTTGCATCATCGTCTCATGACCCCCGCGCGAGACGACGATGTCGCAGGCGTTCAGGAGGTCAAACTTCTCCTTGACCCAGCTCATGCTGATGAGGGAGCCCCCGCGTATCGGTTTGGAGTCACCGTTTGGGTCCCCCATTGACATTATGACGCGGTACTCGTCGGGGAAGGACTCGAAGATGGGTGCAAGCAGCCTGAGGAGTGGCAGCCTCTCCGCGCGTGGGCCGCTTATCCCCGCGTAGATCAGCTTCTGATCTTCGGAGACTCCATACTCCTTCCTGACGGCGTCCTTCGCCTTCGTCTCCTCCGGCTTCTTCGGGAGGATGGCGCCGATTAGCTCCACCTTCTTCTGGTACGGGCCGGGGATGCGCAGGCAGTCTATGCTGAGTGTGTGTGGTGTGGGGAAGTCGGGTATGAGTATCTTGTCGGAGTAGCCCCAGCCCCTGCCGATCAGGGTCATTATGACACCGTCGGCGATCCTGCTGAGCATGAACCGGTCCTTCTCCAGCGGTATGAGGGGAGTGAACTGGTTGAGGATGAGGAGGATGGGCACGCCGAGGAGCTTCGCCGCGAATATCGAGGAGAGGCGCGAGTCCGAGATTATGGCGTCCGGCCTGAACGCCTTCATGTACCTGATCTCCTCATTCACCTGCTTCATGAAAGTGGGGAATGCCGTGAGCCCCTGATTGAGGGAGGACATCTTCAGGTCGATGCTGCCGGAGGCGTCGTTGGACATCGAGATTGGGGGCGCCGGCAGTACCCTGAATCCCTGCCTCTCTGTGTAGTCGATGCCCTCGAGGTATGTTGAGAAGACTATCTCTGCGCCGCGTCTACGCAGCTCCTGCGCTATGGGCATGTTACGGCTCGCGTGGCCGAGCCCTATACCGCAGGGGCTGAAGTATATCCGGGCGCCGTCGAAGCTCTCCAAGTATACAACCCTAACCCTGTAACTCTCCCCGTACGACATCGCCGCCCGGCGACGACTCGGCGAATATGATCGCCTGAAACTTGGAGACCTCGGTGCCGGGGAGGAGCCAGGAGTCCGGTGGGAGCCCCGCCTTGACGCAGGTCTGTGAAAGGAACTCCTCGGCGTCCCACCCCCATTCAGGGGCAACCTGCGGGAGGAGAAGTCCGCTCCTGCCACCACGCTTGGCTATGAGGCCATCGACGCCGACCTTGATCAGCGTGGGCAGTTGCTCGGGCTTCTCCGCCTTCACCTTCTCGGGTGGCGTGAGGACGCTCACCTCGACTACCACCTCGCCGAGTTCGCGTTGTGTGAGTCTCGGGAAGCGCGGGTCCTCGAAGGCCGCGGCCTCGGCGACGTCGTTGACCGCCTCGACGAGCGGCTTGATGGGGTAGGGGTAGCCGATGCAGCCTCGTAGTTGCTTCTCGCCGCTCCTGAGTGTGTTAAGTGTGACGAATACGCCGCAGACCTCACGCGTCTTCGGGGGCGCATCGGAGAGGTCGATCTTCTTCCTCGTGAAGCTGGCCTCGATCGTCCTCCGCGCGAGTCTGACTAGGTATGTTCCCTCGGGGAGCGTAAGGTCGAAGGTCATGTCTGCCCCTCTTCAAACATTCGGGTGCCCGACGCGTTTAAGAGTGTGCCGGATGCCCCGCGCTGCTGAGCGTCTCGACTATTCTCAGCCAGTGGCTCCCCCGCCAGTAGATTCCGCCGCAGCTGGGGCAGACCCAGTAGTCGTCGACAGCAGCGTATGTGCCCTCGGGGACCTTGCCGGCGACCTCCGCCTTGGCGACCTTCTCGACAGCGTGGTTGCACTTGGGGCACCTCGCCCGCGTGGGGTCGAATGTGAGTCCGAGTTCCTCCGCGAGTTGTCTCAGCGCCTCCTCGTCCACCTCCGCCTCGATGTAGATGGCCTCGACGCCCCGCTTCCTCGCCCTGTTGACCAAAGCCTCGTCGCGGGTCAGTAGTATCCGATGGTCCTCCAGCGCCTCCTCGATGAGGATATCGTCCGGCGTGTCCTTCCTATACTCGGTGTCGACTCCCCCTATCCTAAGCCATCTGGCTAGTGAGCCTAGCATGCCGTCTAGGAGGAACCGTGGCACCATCAAAACAAGGAATCGTTTGGTGACTTATTCTTCCTTCTCTTCGGCGCGGCAGTCCTCGCAGAGGAACTCGCCGTCGACGCCGCGGAGGTTGGTCGAGTAGGTCTCGCAGCGGTCGCAGTACCCGACGGTGGAGGGGCTGAAGCCTTCGAGGGAGCCGTTGATCTTGGAGTTCTCCCTCACTATCTCCATGATTGTGGGTATGATGCGGATGATGTCCTTGTGGCTGATTATGCCGACGAGCTGCCCCTTGTAGGTGACGCCGAGGCGGCGTATGTTGAGCTTGTCCATCATCCTCATGGCGTCGACGATCGGCGTCTCCGCCTTGACGACCCTGAGTGGGCTAGACATGACCTCTCCAGCGGTGACTCCCTGTGGAGATTTGCCGTCCGCGACGACGCGTAGGACTATGTCTCTCTCGGTCACGATTCCCACGGGCTGGGCGTCGGAGTTGTTTACGACGATTGCGCCGAGCTTCTGCGCGCGCATCAGCTTGGCGACCTCTGTGATGTCGCTGCCCTCTTCGACGACGAAGACGGGGCTAGACATCGCCTCACGTACCATCATCTTCGGTTCTAGTTCAAGGCTCATAGCCCCAGTGCCTCCGAGTTGACAGAGGATTCAGGGTATAAAAAGGGTATGAAGGCGTAACATGGAGTAGCCCGTGAAACTAGTCCGTCAGCAGGCTGACGCCGCCGCAGTGGTCGCAGACGACGACGCCGTTCGCCGAAGCCCTCTCGACGGAGACACCGATCCACCCCCCGCACTGGCTGCACCTGACCAACACCCCGCCGCCGGCTCTAGCCGACGTCTTCTTCTCACTGACCTTGTTGATGCCCGAGAAGATGTTAGGGCGTTTTAATCCGAGCCTCGACGCCATGAGGCGGATGGAGTTTGGGCTCCTGTTGGGGAATTGATCGAGGAGATCGGGGAATGAGGCGGAGCTGGGGTACACGTTCCTGAGCTTCTCGACCTCGTCGTCGGTCCAGCCGCGTTGCCTGATCAGCATTATGGGTTACCACTGGGGTGTTGTCGTAGCGCGGAGGGGGGATACCGGTATGGCAGGTAGAGTGTGGTAACAACTTCCCCGGTCACCCGGGGTCGCTGATTCCCCCTCGTTTCCCCTCCCTGAAGTTCCCCAAGGCCAACCCGGGGAACCCGCAGCATCCGGCTCCGCCCTTTCGGGTTTGGCTTCGGCTGCTCCGGGTCTTCAGAGTTCCCCGCACTACGTTGCATGAGCGGTCCGTATCGTATATGATGGTTCTGTTGCAAGGATGGTTCATTGCGGGGGGTGGGTGGGTGGCAAATTATATACCCTGTTTGTCGCATCGGAGTAAATATTGTCTCCAAGCGTTGAGACCAAAAACGGGTTACCCGCAGCGGTGAAAAGACGCGAATAAACGAATCGCCACTTGACTCCCCCGAATTAAAACCGTCAGCATATAAAGAAACAAATCCCCCACCCGGTGATACCAACCCCCATGGGCAGCGAAAGGTTTAATGGAAAACCATGGATTGGGTTATGCGACCCCTTTGGAAATACGCTATCTCAATAAGCCTGAGCTCGACCACCCCGACATGATCGCGGCATGGCCGGGGATGGGATATATCGCTAAGATTTCCGCCGACTACCTGCGCAGACGGCTGAACGCCAAGCTGTTCGCCGAGGTCACTTACTACCACAACATGCTCGTTTACAACAACGGGTTGGGTGACCTTTCGCCGATAAGGCACAGGTTCTACTCGGCACCCGCGAAAAACCTCATCATCTGCGTGGGCGATGCTCAGCCCTCGATCCCCGAGGAGTCGATAAGGCTCGCGGGAGACATCGTTGATCTCGCCGTTTGCCTCGGGGTCCGCCGCATGTGGACCATGGCGGCATATCCGACTGAGTACGTGGACGAGCCTCAGGTCTTCGGCGTCTACACCGACGAGTCGATGAAGACGCAGCTTGAGTCCGTCGGGATAAAGATCATACAGGAGGAGGGCGTCGTGAATGGTTTGAACGGCGTGGTCATCGGCATAGCCAAGTCGAGGGGCATACCCGGGGCGTGCCTCATGGGAGATATAAAGTACGCCAATGTCCCACAGCACCTCTCATCCCGCGCCGTCCTCATCAAACTCGCGGCACTACTCAACATAGAACTCGACACGACGCTGCTTGAGAAGAGGGCGAGGCGCCTAGACGCCTCCATAAGGAAGAGGCTCGAGATGTTCGAGGAGGAGTCCGAGCTACTCCCGATCTCCGATAAGAAGCCCGACTACATCAGCTAACGATACACCCAAATATACCGGCCCCTGAATAAAGCGGTGATCGCTGAATGAAGCCATCCGAGAAGGTCTACTGGACAAAGGTCGGGCTCGCCTTTATCGTCGCCCTGTTATGCGCCGGGATGCAGATATACGCCAACGTGGAGGGGACGCTCGTGTTCCTGCTCGGCGCACTGCTCTACATGGTCACCTCAGAGCTTCTCTCCAACTTGTACCATCTCGATAAGAGCCACGGGTTGAAGGTGGGCGTAGGCGCCTACGTCTTCATCTGGATAATGACATGGACACTGATCTACACGGTGTTCCATACGATGCCATTATAGGCGCTACTTCTTCGCCGCCATTCTGTAGTGGACTAGGTCAGACCACGCCGAGAAGAATCCCGTGTCGAACGGCTTTGGTCTGCCCTTCATGAGTAGTTCCCTGAAGTCCTTGCTGTGCTTCTCGAGGCCCTCCTCGGTCGTGCTGGCCCTGTTGAAGAAGTCGCGTTCGTCGCCTGAGCGTACGGAGGTAAGGATGCCCTCTAGCGCCTTTATGTATCCTTCTTGGAACTCGGGGTTGGCGTTCTTCCTGCCGCGTACTTCGTCGAGTGCCTTGTCGGCGTCGCTGAATCGCCTCTCTATGACGGCGTCGAAGAAGACTATGACTGCTTCGCGGGTCTTGCCCGTTGCGGTCATTCCTCGGGGTCTGTCAGATCTCTTCATCGCTCTCTATTCCTTGTTCGGTTATCCTGATTGGGACCTCCCCCTCGGGGAGGCTGGGGCTCACAGTTAGTTTGGCTATGCGTATATTATCTCTGCCCTTCCTGAGGAAGATGCGGGAGTGGCTCATGTGGCCTACGATGTGGCCGCCGACTGGCTGGACGCCCTTCGTGAAGAAGGCGTCGGGCTGGGACATGACTTGGTTTGTAATGACGGCGACGGTGTTGAATGCCCGGCTGAGCCTCATGAGTTTGTGCATGTGCTTGTTTAGCAGCTGCTGGCGGCTGGCGAGCATCTCGCGTCCGAGGTACTCGCTGCGGAAGTGGCTGGTGAGGCTGTCGACGATTATGAGGCGGATGTTGTTCTCCTTGATGACCTCGTCGGCGTTGTCGAGGAGGACCATCTGGTGGTCGCTCGTGTAGGCTTCAGCGAAGATTATCTTCTTGAGGGCGGCGTCGGGGTCTAGGTCGAACTTTTTTGCTATTTGCTGTATGCGCTCTGGGCGAAACGTGTTCTCTGTGTCCACGTACAAAGCCCCGCCGTTTAGCCCACCCCTCTCCTCGGGTAGTTGGACGGTTACGCAGAGCTGATGGCAGATCTGGCTCTTGCCCGTGCCGAACTCCCCGTAGAACTCTGTGAGGCTCTGTGTCTCCAGTCCTCCCTTGAGGAGGGAGTCGAGGCTTGTGCAACCCGTTGAGAGTTGTTTTATCTGTTTCCTTATCTCGACGAGTTCGTCGCCGCGTACGAATGTGATGGCGATGCTCTTGCGGGCGGCCTCGATGACCTTGCCCGCGGTCTCCTCGCCTATTCCTGCGTTGATTAGCTCCGCCGTCGTCGCCATGGCTATGGATTCGACGGTCTTGAAGCCGATCTCCCTGAGTTTCTTGGCTGTCGCGGGGCCGACCGATGGCAGATCCTCTATGGATTGGTATTTTGCCTTATAGTAATCTGTCTGGTCTGCCATCTGGACCATTCTGCTCTTGGTCTAGTAGATATTTAAAGGGCTTCCCGGCCCTCGACGAATTTGTCCTGTTCGAGTTCGACGACAAGCGCCCCCTCGTAGCCGCAGACGTTGCAGCGCCACTTGACGGGAAGCAATCCAAAACCGGGTACTTGTTTCATGTCGCTGCTCCCGCATCGGGGGCAGAAGACGGGCTGGGGTGTTCGGTGCCGTATGTTCCCGAGGGTCTCCCTGAGAACACCCTTCGGCATCTTACTGGACCTCGATGTTCTCCTCGGGGAAACCCAGCTCCACAAGCACGTCCTTGACCGTGTCGCGGTGGTCACCCATGAGCATTATCTGCTCATCCTTCGCGGTGCCCCCGCAGGCGCACTTGTTCTTCAACTGGGTTGCTATCTTCTTGAGCTGGTCACCCTTCGAGTCGATCCCATCGATGATGGTCCAGGTCTTGCTCCATTTGCGGTTTTCTAACCGAATCCTTATCCGCTGCTGCTCCCGGCTCATCTCCTCACAGACACAAAGGTCCTTCGGGAGGCCGCAGATGGGACAAATCTCCGCCATTCTCAAGCAAGACTCAGGAGCCCTCTTCCTAAAAGCTTTGCTGTTTTAAGGAGACGCGCATAAAAAATGACGGAGCAGGCGACAGCCCAACTCCAAGTATCCCCCTGTTTTTACGGAGCCATTTTACGGCTTCATTCATAGAAAGAGGCGAAATAAGAGGCGGTTGAGTCTATGTGTAGTTCTGGAGTAGGCTGAACGCCTTCAGGGCGTCCTTCGTGTCGAGGACGATGACCGTGTTCGTGAAACAGCTGATGAACTCTATGATGTTTATGTCGTGTCCGCCCATGAGCTGGGTAATGAAGGCGACGAAACCCGGCGTAGTCTCGACGCGGTCCGGGCTGAGCAGGACGAGTGCCACGAGGTTGCTCATCACCTGCACCTGCTTAGGCAAGTCCTTGCTGAGCGTGGTCTGGTCGACTATGTAGACGTAGCTGTCCGTAAGGTAGGCGGTTACGAGGTATGATATGTCTAGCTTTATCGGGCTGATGAGGACGGCGATCTTATCCTGAAGGCGCACCTTCGACTCCTTCAGGATGCCGCGGACCTCCTCTTCCTGTAGCTTCCGCTCCTTCGACAGGTCCCCCGCTATGCGTATGACCGCCGCCTTGACCGCCTCGGTGCTCCCCTCACCAATCTCCTCCTGAAGCATACGCGCCAATGCACTGTAGTTCACTATCCCCATCTTGAGGGAGTCGAGCAGGCTGGGGCGCATCTGTATAGCCTCCCGTACGAGCCTCGCCACCGACTTCGTCCCATTATCCGAGTCGATTGCCATAAACGAAACACAACTGCGCTATATTATAAACGTGTGCCCCGTTTCCGGAAAAATACGCTAATAAAATAATATTCCGTCAACACGTGTAGCACCTCACAAGCCGATAAAAAAAGAGTAGGGGGGAGGGAGTACAACTGATCTCCGGTTCCCCGGCTCCAATCGACGAAAGGAGGCAGAAAACAGCGCCGTTCACGCGCCGATCTACGCAAAAGAAGACCTATTCCCTACACCCGTTAACACATCACCCACGGCGAACATCCGCCGCCCTCCGCCGCCAACCGACCCATAAAAACGCGTCAAACCAGAAAACGAGCCAAAACAGCTGGAAACGCGACGGCGGCGGAGGAGGAAACGGGAAACCACGCACACGCGCGTACCATCGAGCCTTATATTACACCAGACCCAATTCAACCCTAAACCAGAGGACACACAATGTCGAAGGAAGAATCGCTAATCGAGATACTCGAAGCAGCGCTACCACTACCCCCCAAGGTCGTCCTCGGGTACAAGAACCTCGAACCCGTCTTCACAAGCGGAGACCTCGCACGCGTCTGCGACATAAGCAGGAGCAGCGCCAAGTTCTACGTAAACAAGATGGTCCAGCTCCGCCTAGTCGCCAAGGTCCCCCACAAGCGCATGTACCAAAAATACCCAAACGCCACGACATTCAGCGGCTGGCTACGAGACCTCCAGAAACTCGCCCTCGAACCCCTCGAAAACGGGCAGTTACCCCTCCTCGAGGAGAAGGAAGAAGAGGAGTAGCCGTGTCCCTACGCGACATAGCCAACCCCAAGAAGAGACGAGAGAGGTTCACGCGCACCCTCACGGGCAAACAGGTGCGCTCCATGAAGAAACGCGGCTACGACGCTGAGCGCGAACTCGTCGCCATGATGCGCGAGCAGGGCTTCGATTCAGTCAGGGTACCCGTGAGCGCCCCGAGCACCGAGCCCCTCCCAGACGTATTCGCCGTCAAACACAACACAGTCGTCGCCTTCGAAGTCAAGAGCCAGATCAAATACTCATACTACAAGTCCGACCAGGTCGCCAAACTCAACGGCTTCCTAGACATCCACAAGATATACCCCCGCCGCTACGCCGTACTCGCGGGCAAATTCAAGTACAAGGGCTGGTGCTTCAGCATCGCCGAGCGCCCCGGCGACTACACCCTCAAGACCGGCGAAGGGCTCACATTCAAGGAACTAATCGCCAAGATCACCTAGCCCATCTTTTCGTTTATATAGCCTGATTCCCGAGACACTACCAATCAGGGGCAACTGAACATGGTTGTAGAACTAAGCTACGAGAAAGCGAGGAAGAAGTGCAAGATCAATATACTTGATTGCTCCACGACGGCGGAGCTTGAGCCGCTCCAGCAGATCATCGGTCAGGATCGCGCAGTGAAGGCCCTCCACTTCGGGCTAAAGATGAAGGACGGCGGCTTCAACATCTACGTCTCCGGCCAATCCGGGCACGGCAGAAAGACCGCGATTCTCAGCTTCCTCCAGGAGAAGGCGAAGGACATGCCCGTCCCGCCGGACTGGTGCTACGTAAACAACTTCAAGGACCCCAACCAGCCAAACGTCCTCAAACTCCCCGCCGGGAAGGGCAGGACCTTCAGGGACGACATGGACAAGTTCACCGAAGAGGTGAAGAAGGAACTCCAAAAGGCGTTCGAGAGCGAGGACTACGCCCAGAAGAGGGCGAGCACCGTCAAAAAGTACGAAGACGAGAAGACTGGTCTCTGGGAGGAGATCAACCACAAGGCGAACGAGGCCGGTTTCGTACTCCAGCGGAGCACCATCGGGATAGCCATCATCCCAGTCATCAACGGGCAGCCGATCCCCGAAGAACAGTTCGCTGCGCTCCCCCCCAAGATCAGGGAGCAGATCAAGACGCGCCGCGAAGCCCTCCAAGAAGACTTCAGGAGCGCCTTCCGCCAATTCCGCGACGCGGACAAGAGCGCAGAAGAGGCCATCGAGAGGTTCAACAAGGAAGTGGCTACATTCGCGATGGATCACCTCCTAGAAGCCCTACTCGATAAATATGGCGAGATAGATGAGGTCAAGGGCTTCCTCGACAGCGTGAAGGGCGACATACTAGATAATCTCGCGATCATACTGACTGCGGGTCAACCCCAGCAACAACCGGCACTCCCCTTCCTAATGCCGAACACAGCCAACGACCCAACGAGCAGCTACAAAGTAAACCTCTTCATCGACAACTCTGAGCTGAAGGGGGCGCCTGTTATAATCGAGAGGAGCCCCACGCAGCCGCATCTCTTCGGCATCGTTCAGAAGGAGGCACGGTTCGGCGCCCTGATCACCGACTACACGATGATCCGCGCGGGATCGGCCCACAAGGCGAACGGGGGCTTTCTAGTCATCCCCGTCGAGGACATCCTCATGGACGCCGTCGCCTGGGACAGCCTGAAGAAGACAATCACGAGCAGGAAGCTGAGCGTCGAGGACATAGCGCAGCGCCTCGGCTACGTCGCCACTAAGACCTTGACCCCCGAACCCGTCCCATTCGACGCCAAGGTCATACTCGTGGGCAGCCCCGACCTCTACTACGCCCTCTACCAGTACGACCGCGACTTCAGGGAGATATTCAAGGTCAAAGCCGACTTCGACACCTCGATGGAGAGGAACGAGGAGAACGTGAAGATGTATGCCTCCTTCATGTGCACACTATGCACGAAGGAGAAGATCAAACACCTCGACTCCTCAGGCATCGCGGCGATCGTCGAATACAGCTCGCGCCTCGCCGAGGACCAGGACAAGCTCTCCACGTGGTTCGCACAGGTCTCCGACATAATCAAGGAAGCCGCCTACTACGCGGACGAGGGCGGCTCGAAATACACGACGGCGAAGTACATTGAGAAGGCGCTCGAGGAGAAGGTCTACAGGAGCAACCTGATCGAGCAAAAGATGGAGAAGATGATCGAGGATGGGACGATCCTCATCGACACCGAGGGCGAGAAGGTCGGGCAGATAAACGGCCTCAGCGTCCTCGGACTCGGGGACTTCGCCTTCGGTAAGCCCAGCAGGATCACCGTTAGTGTGGGCATCGGTAAGAAGGGGATCATCGATATCGAGCGTGAGGCGCAGATGGGCGGCCCCATACACACGAAGGGCGTCCAGATACTGAGCGGATTTCTGAGCGACCGCTACGCCAAGGAATCACCGCTCAGCCTCACATCCCGCCTCGTCTTCGAGCAGAGCTATAGCGGCGTCGAAGGCGACTCAGCATCAAGCACCGAACTCTACGGGCTCCTAAGCGCGCTGAGCGGGAAGCCGATAAAGCAGCACTTCGCCGTCACGGGCTCGGTGAACCAGAAGGGCGAGGTCCAAGCCATCGGCGGCGTCAACGAGAAGCTCGAGGGCTACTTCCAGCTCTGCAAGAAGAGGGGGCTCGACGGCGAGCACGGCGTCGTGATCCCCGCAAGCAACGTCAAACACCTCATGCTGAAACAGGAGGTCGTCGACGCCATCAAGGCTGGCAAGTTCCACGTCTACCCCGTCTCCACGATCGACGAGGGCATCGAAGTGCTAACTGGGATTCCCGCCGGAAAGCTCGGAAAGAACGGAAAGTACCCCGAGGGCACCATAAACCACCTAGTGCAGGATCGCCTCGCCGAGATGGCGGACAAGGTCCGGGGCTACGACGAGGAACAGTAGCCAACGAACTCTTTTTCTTTCACCACCTCGTTCTTTCTTGAGGTACGTCTGGATGGAGAAGGTCTGGGACGTCATCATCATCGGCGCTGGCCCCGCCGGTTTGACGGCTGGGATCTATACCGCGCGACAAAACCATAGCACCCTGATACTTCACAGCGGCAAGGTCGGCGGTATGGCCCTCGAGGCGCACAAGATCGAGAACTACCCCGGCTTCCCACAGGGCCTGACAGGCGCAGAGCTGATGAATCTTTTCCGCGAGCAGGCATCCAGATTCGGCGCCGAGATCAAACCCGAGACCGTCATCGGTCTCTCAGACGCCGGAGACTACAAGATCGTCTCGACGCGCAGTGGCTACCATCAGGGAAAAGCCGTGATCATCGCCACCGGCATACAGAGGAAGCAGTTGAGTGTGCCCGGCGAGATGGAGTTCAAGGGCAGGGGCGTAAGCTACTGCGCCATCTGCGATGGGCCGTTTTTCAGGGAGAAGACCGTAGCAGTCGTAGGCGCTGGGCACGAAGCCGTCATCGATGCGCTCCACCTCACGGAGACAGTCTCAAAGGTCTATACCATCCCCGGGAAGAAGGGCTATAGCGAGAACTACCCCGAGTTAACTGCACTCAGATCCAACAAGAAAGTCGAGATCATAGAAGGCCCCGAGATCTCGGAGATAGGTGGTGGCGAGTTCGTGACCCATATCAAGCTCTCCGGCGGCAAGGTCGAAAAGCTAGACTTAGACGGGGTCTTCATACTCCTCGAGCACGTCCCGACTTCTAACATCCTTGTCGAGGCCGGCATCGACGCCGACGAGGGCGGATGCGTCATCGTCAACCGGAACCAGCAGACCAACCTCCCCGGCGTATTCGCCGCGGGTGACTGCAGCTGCACCGGTTGGCAGGTCGTCACCGCCGCCGGCGACGGCGCGAAGGCCGCCCTGACCGCCATGAAGTTCCTGAAGCAGGGGAAGTGACCATGATCAAGATAGAGTACTTCCACAACCCCGTGTGCCCGTACTGCCCGGCTGCGGAGACCCTCGTGAAGAAGGTCATAGAGGGGCTCAAGGACATCGAGCTGGTCTACGTCGACACCTGGACCGACGAGGGGATAAAGAGGGGCATGTCCCTCAACCTCATGGCGGTCCCCGCCGTAGCGATAAACGGCGTAGTCAAACTCATCGGGTGGCCATTCGAAGCCGAAGACCTCCAAGCATACATCGCCGAGGCGCACGTCTAGACCCATAATAATCGTTAACTTTTTAGGAACAATCAACTCAGGAGACCTAGTTAGGGGAATAGCTCTTTTGAACTACTCTATAGCCGATGTAAAAGCCAGAGAAATACTGGACAGTAGGGGGAACCCGACGATTGAGGTCGAAGTACTCACATCGGCGGGCATCACGGCGTCAGCCGCGGTTCCGAGCGGCGCGTCCACCGGCATCTACGAGGCCCTTGAGCTTCGAGACGGCGGGAAGAGGTACGGCGGGAAGGGCGTCCACAAGGCTATCGAGTCCGTTATGAAGAAGATCAAGCCAAAGATAACGGGCATGGACGCGAGGCATCAGAAGAACATAGACGCTACGATGATCCAGCTAGACGGCACCGAGAACAAGTCGAAGCTCGGCGGTAACGCGATGCTCGGCGTCAGCATCGCCTGCGCCCGCGCCGCCGCGGCAAGCGACGGGCAGAGGTTATACGAGTACCTAGACAAGGACGCGGCGCTCCTCCCCGTCCCGTTCTTCAACATCATAAACGGCGGTAAACATGCAGGGAACCCCCTCGAGTTTCAGGAGTTCATGATCGCCCCCACGGGTGCTAAGAACTTCCACGAGGCTCTGAGGATAGGCGCCGAGGTCTACCAGACTCTCAGGGGGCAGCTCCTGAAGGCGTATGGGAAGAACTCCATCAACGTGGGAGACGAAGGCGGTTTCGCGCCACCCATCAAGACCCCGAGGGACGCCCTCGACGTGCTCGTCAAGGCAATCACCGAGGCGGGCTACGTCGACGACGTGAAGATCGCGCTCGACGTCGCCGCCAGCACATTCTACAAGGACGGCTTCTACACAGTCTCCGGCGAGAAGTACTCGACGGACGAGTTGATCGAGTTATATCGGGAGCTTGCCGCGAGCTACCCCCTAGCCAGCATCGAGGACCCCCTGCAGGAGGAAGACTACCATGGCTTCGTCAAGGCGACGAAGCTGATACCGACGCAGATCGTCGGCGATGACCTATTCGTGACTAATCCCACCAGGCTAGCTAAGGGGATAGAGATGGGTGCCTGTAACGCGCTGCTGTGGAAGGTCAACCAGATAGGGACCCTCTCCGAGGCGCTTGAGGCGGCGTCCATGGCGAAGAAGAACGGCTATGGTGTGATGGCGTCCCACAGGAGCGGGGACACCGAGGACCCGTGGGTCGCGGACCTCGCCGTCGGGATAGGCTGTGGCCAGATTAAGAGCGGCGCCCCCGCCCGTGGGGAGAGGACCGCGAAGTACAACCAGTTGCTCAGGATCGAGGACTGGCTCGGCTCCAAGGCCAAGTTCCCTCAGAGCCTATTCGGCTGATTCTACCCGGATCGAGGTCTCTCCGGGTTACACACTGCTGATTAATCCAGTTGGGTATTGAAACATAGGTTTCTGCGAGTGGTAGGGCCCGCCGGGTGTTTGGGAAACGCATTGAAACCAGAGGCTTCAATCCCTGCGGGCTCTACCAATGATACCGACGTTGGGGCTGATTTAAACCTTACATAATAACTGTAGCTTAGACTTGCCCAGGGCGCTGGATATATAATCGCTCGATGTCCATGCTGTTGTGGGTTGCCGGGTTTGAGGTCTCTTCCGCCGATGATCACCGCCGACGTGGCTAAGAGGATCTTAGCGGGTGAGACGAGGGTATCCCTCGACCTCGGCTTGACCATCTCAGTCGTGTCTATGGAGGGTGGTTCCTATCACCTTCTTGGGCATGTTGTCTCGTTTGATGACATGGGGGAGGTTGCGGGTAGGGAGAACGCCATCTTCTTCCCCGACGGGGGCTCACTGTTTCAGGTCGCAGTCGCCGCGGGTGGTTACTACAAGCTCGTCCCCACCTCGAAGGCGCCCACGATAGAGATAGACGGGGTTCGGATGCACAGGACAAAGGAGACCACACCCGACGCCGATACAGGGGAGAAGCTCGGTATTCTCGGTTTGAAGGGGGGTAAGGTCCTCGATACGTGCATGGGGCTTGGCTACACGGCTATCGGAGCCCTCGACAGGGGGGCGGAGGCGGTCGTCTCGGTCGAGAGGCAATCGCCCGTGGTCAGGGTGGCGGAGATGAACCCGTGGTCCAGACACCTATTCGAGGGAGACGTATCCCTCCTCCTCGGCGACAGTTTCTTCACGATAGACTCACTGCCCGACGGGTTCTTCGACTGGGTGATACACGACCCGCCCCGGCTAACGCACGCCGGTGACCTTTACAGCGAGGAGTTCTACACCAAGCTCTTCAGGGTCATGTCCGATGGAGGTCGGCTGTTCCACTACACGGGGGAGCCGAGGTCCCGCTACAGGGGCGTTGACCTTCAGAAGGGTGTCCAGAGGAGGCTCAGGGCGGCGGGGTTCAGGGGGACCGAGTACCACCCCGGCGTTATGGGTGTAACATGTGAGAAGAACTAGCCCTCGCCGAGTATCCTGAATAACTCATCCTGCCTAACGGGGTCGATGGTCTTCTGCGAGCCGTCGGTGCGAGTCAACACCCGTCCCTCCTTCCTATCCCTCACCTCGCCGATGATCGATGCTTGGATGTTGATCTTCTCTAGGGCTTGGATGATCTTGTCGGCGCTCGCTTCGTCAACGGCTAGGAGCAGGGAGCCTGAGCTGAGGAGCTTCAGTGGATCGACTTCGAGCGTCTCGGCGATTATGGCGGTCTCAGGGGCGACGGGTATGAGATTCTCCTCGATGCTGAGCCCGACGCCGGCGGCTGAGCCCATTTCGAAGAGCCCGTTTAACACGCCTCCCTCGGTTGGCGTGTGCATCGAGTGGACGCCCCCAACCTCGACCGCCTTCAGCGCCTCGGCGACGACGCTGACAACCTCGACCATCTTACTCGCCCTCTGTAGGGTCCTCGGGTCGATCTTCTTGTGGAGCTTCTGCTCTAGGTCTGTGGCGAGGATGCTCGTCCCCTCAAGGCCGACTGTCTTCGTGAGGATTATCTTGTCACCGGATTTGGCGCCGCCCGTGGTGATGTACTTGTTCTTGGGGGCTTCCCCCATCATGAAGCCGGCTACTATCGACTTTTCGAGTCCGGCGACGCACTCGGTGTGTCCTCCTATGAGTTGGATGTTGAGTTCCTTGCAGGCGCGGTCTATCTCCTCCATGATGACCTCGAGGCGTGACTCGGTGGCGCCCTCGGGTAGGAGGACCGTGCTCATGAACCAGAGCGGCTTGGCCCCTCGGGCGGCGACGTCGTTTGCGTTCACATGGACGACGAGTCGCCCTATGTTTACGTCTGCGCCGGTGATTGGGTTCGCTTTTGCGACGAGGACCTTGCTACCCATGTCGATTATTGACGCGTCCTCGCCGACGGCGGCTCCCCTGATGACCCTGTCGGGTTGTGCCCCAAGGTATGGGAGTACGCATCTCTTGAGTACATCGTGTGGTATTTTACCGGTTTTTAGTCTCCTGTTTTGGGACATCTGGGGGTCGTTTGTCTATTGGTGGGTGGCTGTTTAAAGGTTTCAAGGTGGGTCACTTTCACTCACCTCTCCACAGTTGATCAGCTTGAACCTACGTAAAGCATAAATCCGCACCGGGTGAGCCTCGGACAGGGGATACCATCCTTGAGCGATCAGAGACTCATCGTAGACGAGGGCGTACTAGACATCAACTACATCCCATCCAACCTACTCCACAGGGAGGCGCAGCTACGGTCGCTGAGGATGATCTACGACTTCATGCTCTCGGCGCCGTACGAGATGAGCCAGAGGGCGATCATCGTCGGCGGGGTAGGCTCCGGGAAGACCGCGCTCGCGCGCGTCTTCGGGAGGGGGCTCAGGGACGAGGCGAAAAGGAAGCGGCTCAGGGTCGAATACGTTCACGTGAATTGCAGGGAGTTGCGCGGGAGCCTGTTCATGGTTCTCAGGAGAGTCGTTAAAACTCTGCGCCCCGAGTTCCCGGAGAGGGGTTACGCGCCGAACGAGTTGATGGAGACGCTGATGCAGCTCCTAGGCGAGGATAACGGTCAGCTATTGCTCTGCTTGGACGAGGTGGACGCCCTCATAGACACCGAGGGGAGCGACGCCCTCTACCAGCTCACGCGTGTCCACGAGTCTCAGCCGGATGCGCCGCGTAGGCTCAGCCTCCTGCTAATCACAAAGGACCGCGGTGTTTTCGAAAAGCTAGACAGGAGCACCGTGAGTAGCCTACAGAGGAACCTTATCGAGATGCCCGAATACTCGGCGCCGCAGCTGGGGGGCATCGTCGCGGCGAGGGCTGAGGCTGCTTTCCGGAAGGGGGCGATCCCGCTCGAGGTGGTGGACTTCATAGCGGAGCTGGCCTCCTCGGAGAACGGCGACGCGCGGTGCGCGATAGACCTGCTCTGGGGGGCGGGGAAGAGGGCGGAGATGGAGGGCGCCACGCAGGTGAAGCCCGAGCACGTCAGGCAGGTCAGTGCCGGCGTACTCTCCCCGGTGAAGAAGGAGGGGCTCAACCACCTCAGCCTGCACGAGAGGCTCACACTGCTCGCGATAGCTCGGTTCTTCAAGACGAGCACCGCGCCACACGCCACAACGGGCGAGGTCGAGCAGCTCTACAGGGTCGCCTGCGAGGAGCGCGGGGAGACGCCGCGCGCGCACACGCAGTTCTGGAAGTACCTCGAGAACCTCAAGGCGACGGGCATAATCACGTCCAAGGTAGACTCGGGCAGCCAGGGGCGTACACAGCTCATCACGCTGGGGAAGGTCACCTCGGAGGACCTAGAACGGGAGGTGCTGAAGGGCGTTGAGCAGAAGTAGGACGCAGGCTGAGGAACTCCTCGGCTCCCGCGGAAGGATAAGGACCTTGCAGGTGCTCGCGGAGAGTAGCGAACTAAACATAAGCGAGGTGAGCCGCCGCACGGGGCTCAACTACACTAGCGTGGAGAGGCACCTCGCGAAGCTGGTGAAACTGGGGCTCGTGAAGGAGAAGCGCTACGGTAAGATCAGGATATTCCAAGCGATGTTCCAGACGCTGACGGTGCGCTTCGAGAGGGGCGGGTCGCTCGCGATGGAGCTGACTCAGGTGGCGCCCGAGTAGGACGCGGCTTATGGCGTGCTACTGCTCATAACGAGAAAAAAACATTCTGGGTTATGTAGGGAATAGGTGCTCCTTTTGCGTAGATCGGTGTGTCAACGGACCAATTTTATAACTTCTTTTGGGTGAAGAGGCTCGGGAATAGACTATTTGTGGTACTCCTCTTCCTCCTACCT
>DUKA01000184.1 GCA_013329615.1 Candidatus Bathyarchaeota archaeon | reverse complement strand
GTCGTGCGCAGCGACCCATCCGTCCGCGCAAACGAGTTGGAGGCGGAGAGGCTCGTCAAGGAGATACTCGTCGACGCGGGGCTCGTGCAGAGTAACTTCGACCCGAGCCTCGGTGAGGTCACCCTAGAGGTGGAGAAGCCGGGGATCGCCATCGGCAAGAACGGGCAGAACCTGCTCGAGATAGTGAAGAAGACGCACTGGAGCCCGAACGTCGTCAGGTCGCCCCCAATCCCTAGCATGACCATAAAGATGGTCAGGGGCTACATCTACGGCAAGAGCAAGGAGCGTGAGCGCTTTCTGCGCGAGACGGGTGAGGCGATCTTCCGCCCCATGTACCAGCAGTGCGGCGATGTGAGGGTCACGTTCCTCGGAGCTGCCCGTCAGGTCGGCAGGTCAGCCGTCCTCATCAGGACCCGGGAGAGCCGCATACTCATGGACTGCGGCATAAACCCGGGCACGGGCAACCCCGTGGGCGCATACCCGCGCCTCGACACCGAGGAGTTCGACCTCAGCAAGCTGGACGCTGTCGTCATCACACACGCCCACCTCGACCACTGCGGATTCCTGCCATATCTCTACAAGTACGGATACGAGGGCCCGATCTACTGCAGCGAGCCCACCGCCAGCCTCATGGTTCTCCTCCAGAGCGACTACCTCGACGTCACGAGTAAGGAGGGGCGTTTCCTCCCCTACAGCAACGAGGAGGTCAGGGAGGTCATAATGAGGACCATCCCCCTCGGCTATGGAGAGGTCACAGACATTAGTCCAGATGTAAGGCTTACGCTGCACAATGCGGGGCACATCTTGGGCTCGGCTCAAGCTCATCTGCACATCGGGAAGGGGCTGCACAACGTCGTCTACACGGGTGACTTCAAGTACGGCACGACTCAGCTACTCCAGCCCGCGAGCATTCAGTTCCCGCGCGTCGAGACCCTCATCATGGAGAGCACATACGGCGGCCTCGACAACGTGACGCCTGACCGCGAGGAGACGGAGGCGAACTTCGTCGAGATCGCCAACAAGACCCTCACCAAGGGCAAGCTGCTGATCCCTGTCCCCGCTGTCGGGCGAGCGCAGGAGATCATGATGGTCATCAACAAGTACATGAAGGAGGGGAAGATGACGGAGGCCCCCGTCTACATCGAGGGCATGATCAGCGAGGTCACCGGCATCCACACCGCCTACCCACAGTACCTGAGTAACGACATACGCGACCAGATTCTACGCGACGGCATCAACCCATTCGAGAGCGACTACTTCACCGTCGTCAAGCAGCAGGATAAGAGGGACGAGATAGTGAACGGCGGCCCTGCGATAATCATGGCCACGGCGGGCATGATGGAGGGTGGACCGGTCATCGACTACTTCAAGCGCCTCGCTCCCGATGAGAACAACGCGCTCTGCTTTGTCAGCTATCAGGTAGCGGGCACGATGGGTCAACGCATCCAGTCGGGCATGGGCTCTGCCCAGATGTACGGGCAGAACGGCAAGATGGAGATCATCAACGTCGGCATGAAGAACTACACGATCGAGGGCTTCAGCGGCCACAGCGACTGGCGCCAGCTGGTGAACTACGTCCGCCGCCTGCACCCGCAGCCGAAGCGTGTCTTCGTCATACACGGCGAGGAGTCGAAGTGCGAGAATCTCGCACACGTCATATCGAAGCAGAGGGGCATCTACGGCGTCGCGCCGGAGAACCTCGACACCTACACCCTCGCGTAGGCTTCTTATCCTACGCGCCTCTATTCTCTCCTAATGAGCGATTCTGGGCTCAAAGTCAGGAGGAGGCGCGCCCTCAGGCGGCAGGATGCACGTAGTGTACTCGAAGGCGCATCAAACTACCTGCGGGGGAAGACTTACTCGAAGGTTGAGGAGGGGGAGACGGAGGACTGTAAGAAGGTCTACCTGCTCGACGATGAGATTCTTCTTTTCGATGTCGAGGGGAGCATCTATCCCACGTTAAGGTGCGGCTGCGTTAATTCACTCCCAGCCGTGGTCGTCGACATGGGGGCTATACCCTTCGTCTGCAAGGGCGCCGATGTCATGGCGCCCGGTATAACGGACATCAAGACTCCCTTCGAGGAGGGAACAGTCGTCGTAGTGCGCGACATGAAGCACGGCAAGGCACTAGCAATAGGAAAAGCGCTCAAGGGCTCAGCCGCCATCATGGCGGAGAAGAAGGGAAAGGTCATTCACAACCTACACTACGTTGGGGACAGGATTTGGGAGACCAAACCCTAAACGCATAAACTTTATCCGCCCTGCCCGACTCATTCACTGGATTCGACATGGATAAAGGCATGCTCGAGGGCATTCGCATCCTCGACTTCGGACACGTATACTTCGGACCATATGCGACGATGATCCTCGCCGACATGGGCGCGGAAGTACTAAAGGTTGAGCCCCCATGGGGTGAGATCAACAGGCTAGGCACTAACCTCTACGGTGGCGCCAGCAGCAGCTTCCACTACCTAAACAGGAGCAAGAAGGGACTCGCCTTCAACCTCAAGGAACCCAAGGCGCTCGAGATCGTCAAGGAGCTCGCGAAGAAGAGCGACATCATCGTCGAGAACTTCAAGCGCGGCACGATGGACAAACTCGGCCTAGGCTACGAGCAGATGAAAGCCGTAAAACCGGACATCATCTACGCAAGCCTGAGCGGCTTCGGCCTCGACGGCCCATTCAGGGACCGCCCGAGCTTCGCGCCCATCGGCGAGAGCCAGAGCAGCTGGCTGCGCCTCAGCGGCGACAACGTCGACCCGAACGGGCCACCGGTGGTTCCATCGGAGTACCACGGCGACCTAGACCCCGGCCTCTACGCCGTTATCGCCATCCTCGGCGCCATCAGGCATAAGGAGAGAACCGGCGAGGGCCAACTCATCGATGTCGCTCAACTTGACGTCATGATCGCTCAGTGTGGAGTTAGCATCGCCGGCTACAGCCTCAGCGGTAACCTCCCCTGGGTCACGAGGCAGCAAAGGAAGGGCATCGGCGCCTGGGGCATCTTTCAGACCAAGGACGGGAAGCACATCTACGTCGCTGCCGACCAAAACATGGACGGCAGGGTCATGAAGACCATAGGCGTTGACGAGATAGAGGACGGGAGCGACGTCTTCAAGAAGTGGGTTGAGAACCAGACTTCGGAGGACGCTATAGCGGCGCTTGCGGCGAACGTCGTCCCCTGCGCACCCATCCACCATATCCCCGACATGCTCGAGGATCCTCAGGTCAAGGCACGCAACACGATAGTCACCCTCGACCATAAGCTCGCGGGCAAAATTAGGGTCCCGCAGCATCCCGTCAAGTACAGCAAGACGCCACCCCAGATCAAGGGACCAGCCCCGATACTCGGCGAGCACAACGACGAGGTCCTCAAGAGCCTACTCGGCTACGACGATGCAAAACTCGCGGAGCTACGCGCCGCGGGCATCATCGTCTAAACTATACACTTTTTACCACCCTTTTCCCATCCCACCCATGATGGAGGACCTCTCAGCACAGCGGAGGGCCATGGTCGCCCGGTACAGGGCGGCCGGCTATATCACCTCTGAACGCGTCGCGGAGGCGATGCTCAGGGTGCCCCGCGAGGAGTTCATGGCACCCGACCTGAGGGAGTACGCCTACGTCGACTCTCCCAGCCCCATCCCCGGCGATGGGCGGCAGACTATCTCCGCCCCCTATATATACCCCGTAACATACGAGCCTCTGAAACTGGGGAAGGGAGACAGGTTCCTCGAAGTGGGGGCGGGCTCGGGCTACGGCGCCGCAGTCGCGCGGGAACTCGTCGGGAAAGAGGGACTCGTCGTCGCCATAGAGATCAACGAGGGTACACACAAGTTCGCCGAAGAGAACCTAGAGAGGACTGGGTACGGCGACGTGAAGCTTATCCTCGGTGACGGCACACTCGGATATCCCGAGGGGGCACCCTACCACGCGATAAACGTCACGGCCGCGAGCCCCGACTTCCCCCCGCCCCTCGTTGAGCAGCTTGCGCCGCTCGGCAGAATGATTGCGCCGATAGGGGCCGTGACGATATATGGTCAGGACCTCGTCCTGTTGGCGAAGGGGCGCGGGGGGGAGCAGACGAGGAGGACGCTCATGCAGGTCGCCTACGTCCCCCTTATCGGCGAGCACGGGTGGACGCGTCGGTGAGTCTTTAAATCACCGCTGGGGGTCTTCACACTTGAAACAACATGAGGGTTGGCGTCGTCTCAAGGACCGACATTGATGCCGTTTTCCCAGTCACAAGGAAGGTCATAGAGATACTGGAGAAGAATGGTGTCGAGGTCCTCGTCGAGACTGAGACCGCCATGGCCCTAAACACGAACTCGGAGACCGTCGACCTCACTGATATCGAGGCGGACTTCGTCGTCGCCGTGGGCGGAGACGGCACCATCCTACGCGTCGCGATGGGGCTCAAGGTCCCCGACACACCCTTGCTGGGCGTCAACATGGGGCGGAGAGGCTTCCTCTGCGAGGTGCTGAAGGACGAGATCGAGACCGCCCTAGACAGGGCGGTCAAGGGGGACTACGAGTTGGAGAGCTGCCTCAAGCTCCGCAGCCACAACTGCGGGATGGATGAGGACTTCCCCGACGCCCTGAACGAGGTGCTAATCTCCTCAAGCCTCCCCTCGAAGATGATTCTATGCAGGCTACTCATCGACGGCGAGCAGTTAACGGAGATACAGGCCGATGGCATCCTCGTGGCGACCCCCACGGGATCGACGGCGTACAACCTCTCCGCGGGCGGCTCCATACTCGCCCCCGGCGTCGACGCGATGATACTCACAGCCATCAACCCCTACAGCTACTTCAGGAGCATCACCCTCCCAATCGGCTCGAAGGTCACAATAGAGCTCTGGAAGCCGAGGGCGGATGCGCTCGCCATCGTCGACGGCAAAGTCTACACAGGCATCAAGGCGCTCTCAACCATAGAGATCGAGGTCTCAAAGCACAGGACACGCTTCATCAGGTTCAAGCCGTTCTACGAGAGGCTGAGGAGCCGCATCACACACATACAGGCTCAGTGAGGTGTGGACATGGGACGCGTAATCCTCGACACCTCCGCCTTCATACAGGGATACAACCTGAGCCCCGACGAGGAATACTACACCGTCCCCGAGGTCCTCGGAGAGATCAGGGAGGAACTCGGCAGGATGAGGTACGAGGGGGCACGCGCCTCGGGGAGGCTCAGGGAGACGCAACCCGAGGAGAAGTGGATAAGGGAGATCGAGGCCAAGACGACGACCGCCGGCGAGGCACACAAGCTCTCGATCACCGACAAGCGACTCCTCGCCCTCGGATTACAGCTCAAGACAGCGAACGACGCCCCCACGATCGTCTCCGACGACTACAGCGTACAGAACATGGCGAGCCACCTCGGGCTCCACTTCACCGCGCAGGCGACGCGCGGCATAAAGAAGGTCTACGAGTGGTCAATCTACTGCCCCGGCTGCAGGAGGAGATTCGACTCCCCGCTGGAGGACAACGTATGCCCGATCTGTGGTACGGAACTAAAGAGGAAACCGAAGCGTTAATCGATCCTCGGCACATATTTTCCGAAGCCCTTCTTCGCGAGGACCTCGCCATCCTCCATCACGACCTCGCCGCGGATGAGGGACATCACGGGTGCGCCTTTTAGCTTCCAGTCGTCGTATGGCGACCAGTGGCAGGCGGTGAGAAGATCATCATTGCTCACCCGCACCTCCTTCTTCAGGTCAACGATCACAACGTCGCCATCCGCCCCGGGTGTGAAACTGCCCTTCTTCGGCCAGACCCGGTAAATCTTCGCGGGGTTCTCCGCCGTCACCTCGACGAGCCTCTCCAGAGTGAGCCAACCGTCGTTGACGGCGTTAAGCATCAATGGCAGGAACGTCTCCAGCCCGGGTATGCCGTTCGGCGCCGCGAGCATATCCTTGAGGCCTGCCTCCTTCTCCTCCTTCGGGTAGGGGGCGTGGTCGGTCGCCACCGTGTCTATCTGCCCCGCGGCGAGCAGCCCCCTGATCTCCGCGGCGGTCTCCTTGCTCCTCGCGGGGGGCGCGAACTTTGCCCATGTACCGAGTTTCTTGACGTGGTCCTCGGTTAGGAAGAGGTACTGCGGGCACGTCTCAATGTATACATCCGCGCCCTCGATCCTCGCCCTCCGGGCGTAGTCGATGGTCTCGGGGACGCCCGTGTGGACTATCACGCCCCTGCACCCCGTGAGTTTCAGGTACTCTATTATCCTCTTGCCCGCCTCAATCTCGGCTATCGGGGGTCGGGCGTCGAGGTGGGAGGCGTAGTCCTTCCTGCCCTCCGCCTTGAGGCGCTTCGTGTTGTCCTTTATCATCTGGTCGTTCTCGGCGTGTATCAGTGCGAGCCCGTCGACGGCAGCGAGTTCCTTGAAGCCCTCGATTATCTCGCCGTCGAATGTCTGGGGCCAGCCTGGACCCGGGTCGGAGACGAAGAACTTTATGCCTGTTGCGCCGAGCTTCCACATACCCGTCAGCGATCCGCGTGGGTACCCCGAGGCGCATGCGCCGTGTAGGGCGAAGTCGACGTATGAGTCCCTCTCGTAGATTCTCCTCTTCTCATCGAACTGCTCGGGGGTGAACGTGGGCACCTGGTAGCCGGGCATCTCTAACAGGGTTGTGAATCCGCCCCTTGCTGCCGCTCGTGTACCGGTGAGGGGCGTGTCGGGTGGGCTGGTGGTATGCGGGTGTCCATCGAGCAGGCCGGGGAGCACAGGGCGTCCCTTCGCGTCTATGACGCTGTCGGCTCGAGGTAGATGCGGGTCCTTCGCAACGGCGACGATCACGCCGCCGTCTATGGCGATCCCTCCCTCGACGATGCCACGTGGGGTGACGAGCTTCGCGTTCGAGATGACGAGGTCTACGGTCAAGGCTGTCGATGGATCAACGCCTGTTGTGGGTAAAAGATTTTAGAGGGAGCCCTGGCGGGGCACGAATGTGCCGCTGCCCTCCTTGAAACGGACAGCGCCCTCCTCCATGGCGACCTCTCCCCTGATGATCGACATCACGGGTGCACCTTTGACGGTCATCCCGTCGTAGGGCGTCCAGCCGCACGCAGTTATCTGATCGTCGTTCCTGATCTTCGTCTCCTTCTTCATGTCGCAGATGACCATGTCGGCGTCGGCGCCGGGGGTGAGTGTGCCCTTCTTGGGGTAGATGCCGTATATGCGCGCGGGGTTCTCCGCCATGACCGCGGCGAGGCACTCGAGTGTGATCCAGCCCTCGTTTACGCCGTTGAGCATGAGGTGGACGAACGTCTCTATGCCCGGCATACCGTTAGGGGCGGCGAACATGTCGTTCAACCCCTCCTGTTTGCGCTCCTTGGAGTATGGGGCGTGGTCTGTGGCGACGGAGTCGATGCGCCCATCGGCGAGCATTCGCCTCATTGCCTCTTTATCCTCCTTCCCCCTTGCCGGCGGCGCGAACTTGTTCCAAGGCCCGTTCTTGACAACGTCCTCGTCGGTGAGGTAGAGGTACTGAGGGCAAGTTTCTAAGAGGATCTTGACGCCGTCAAGGCGCGCCCTGTGCGCGTCGTGGACGACCTCGGGTAGGCTCGTGTGCACAAGCATGCCCCTGCAATCGGTCGCCTTTAGGAAGGTTATCATCCTCTGCCCCGACTCTATCTCGCTTATCGGCGGCCTGTGCTCGAGGTGGGCGCCGTAGTCCCTGCGCCCCGCGGCCTGAAGCCGCTTCAGGTTGTCCCTGAGTATGGCGTCGTTCTCCGAGTGGATGAGGGCGAGCCCCCCGAATTCCCCGATCTCGGCGAACCGCTCAAGCACCTCGCCGTCGAGTGTCTGCGGCCACTTCGGCCCGGCGCTGCTTATGAAGAACTTGAACCCGGTCGCGCCCTGCTTGTACATGGCAGTGAGGTTCCCGTCTGGGTAGCCGCTCGCGCAGCCCGCGTGTATGCAGAAGTCGACGTGGCTTGTGGCCTTGAAGAGGTCGCGCTTCTTCTCGAACTCGGCGGGGTTGAAGCAGCCCATCTGTGTGCCGGGCATCTCGAGGAGTGTTGTGACACCCCCCTTAGCGGCGGCCCGTGTGCCCGTGGATGGCGTCTCCGGCGGCAGGTATGTGTGTGCGTGACCGTCGAGCACACCCGGCAGAATGTGCTTGCCCCCGGCGTCGATCACTCGGTCACCCGCTGGGAGATTCGGGTCCTTCGCGAGTGCCACTATTACGCCGCCTTCGACCGCTACACCGCCTTCAAATATGCCTCTGGGCGTGACTATCCGTGCATTTTTTACGACAAGGTCCACCTTCAAACAGGACACCCCCTCGTAAAGCTACGCCCACTCCGTTTAAAACAGCCGCCCACGCGCCTAGAAGGGCAGAAAACCCAGACTCAAGGTGCCAATAATAGTCATTATCTGAATTATCAGCAGGTAGATCGTGAAGATGCGCCTGCCCTTGAGGACAAGCGCAGTCGTATAGGTCCCCGTCATCATGGGCACGATGCCCCAACGCAGGAAGATGAGACTCATCACAATCGTCGAGATTGGGAGGAGCACGTTGAATCCGAGCTGAGCATAGGTGAGCGGCATGACAGTCATGACGAAGAGCACGCCTATGCCCATCAGCTGTACTTTCCTTCGCCAATCGAGGGCCCTGGCGAGTGTCTTCACGCCGAAGGCGGCGTCCTCGTCAACGTCCTGCGAATCAGCGAAGGCGGGGACGCCGAGGAACGTGAAGAGCCAGAAGATTAACCCGGCGAACAACACAGAGGGGTTGAAGACGCTGCTCACCGCGAAGCCGCCCATTAGCGTCGTGAATATCTGTCCCGAGGAGGACGTTACCTCCTTTATTATGAACATCTTCTTGAATCGTATGCCGGGGAGGCTGTAGAGGATAAAGACTATGAACCATGCCAAGCAGAGGGCGAAGGAGGGCAGGCTCACAAGGTAGCTCAGGGCAAGCCCCACCAGCCCGGTGAGGACGGCGAAGACCATCGCCACCTCCTTCGATACGGACCCGTTCGCTATGGGCCTGCCGGTCTTGTTCTTGTTCGTCCTATCCATCTCGGCGTCGACTACGTCGTTGTATGTGTAGACGGAGCATGTGACCAGTATGGCGGCTAGTAAGATCATTAGGGAGGGCACGAGCGGGGGCGTGCCATGCCCCGCTATCATCGTGGCGATGACCGTGCTCCACGTCCAGAGGAATATCACCTCGATGCGTGATCTGAAGATTTTGATGGCGCCGTCGATGAAGCCAATTGGGGTTAATCCATAATCCTTAAAACTAGGCAAATTTCTACCCGTAAAATCACGCTATCAATTAGTATATAAAACATGCACTCCGGGTTAAAAGATATTTAATGTTCTGTTTAAAAAAGGAAATCGCCGCGGTGGAGAACCTGCCTTTAATCGGAGAAGGCGATGATCGGCTCGCTTATCCTCGGGTCGGCTTCCAGCTTCTTCAACAGGCGTATACGGAAAGTGGTGCCCTTCCCAACGCGTGAACTCACGGATATCTCCCCCCTATGTGCGTCGATGATACGCTTACAGAAGGCGAGGCCGAGCCCCGTGCCGTTCTCTTTTGTCGTTATGAATGGCTTGAATAGACGCGACTTTATGGCATCGGGGATGCCTTCACCCTGATCCTGGACGGATATATTGACGCAGCCGTCGGACTCGCTGCAGGTGACTATGAGGATTCCACCGTCGGGCATCGCCTCGAAGCCGTTGCGTATCAGGTTATCGAGCACCCTGCGTATCTTTACACGGTCAACCCTCGCGACAACGTGCTCATCTGTCCGGGTCTGTACGCGGACCTTCGGCGGAGGTATAGACTCCTGTACGGCCTCCTCGATGAGCTCCGAAAGGTCGATGTCATCCAGCTCAAGCGGGGACTCGCGTGTCTGGTTCCTGAGTTCGTCAAGCATCTTCACCGAGCGGTCAACTGCGCTGTTTATGATCTGGAGCATCTCCTTCGTCGACTCGGGCTTCGTCTCCATGAGGTAGGTCGCGTTCTTTATCGTGTTTAGGGGCCCCCTGAGGTCGTGGCCAACCATCGAGGCGACTCTACCCGCGGTGATCAACTTCTCGGAGTCTATCAGCATCTGGCTGCGCTCAACCACACGCTTCTCAAGTTCCTTCGAGTAGCTGCGAAGCTCCTCCTCGATCTTCTTCCTCTCGGAGATGTCCCGAGCTATGATGAATATCTCCTTCTTGTTGTCCTCCAACTGAATGAATCGGGCTGTTGCCTCGGCGTATCCCTCGGTCCCGTCCTTTCTCTGGAAAATGAACTCGATGGGAGACACCAAATTCCCGTCGTTCATGAGGAAGCTTGTGAAGATGCTGATGAAGTTGGGGAGATCCTTCACGCGCAGGGTGCCCAGGTTCAGGAAGCTTTTCCCGATTATCTCCTCGAATTCGAATCCCGTCAAACGGGAGAAGCTCGCGTTGATGAAGGTTATAACTCCCTTCATATTCATGGTCGCGATGCCATCGGGGGCCATGCTGACGAGTGTACGGAAGAGGGTCTCGGATTTCTGGAGGGTCTTCTCCATCTCCTTCCTGCTTGTGATGTCTCTCACGAAGACGAGTATCGAGTCTATGCCGTTGTAGTCGATTAGTGAGGCGGAGGCTTCGATGAAGATCTTCCGCCCATCCTTGTGCAGTATCTCGTACTCGTTGATCTGCGGCCTCGGGACTCCCTGGAGTCGCTCATCTAAGTTACGCTTCAGAGAAAGCTTCTTTGACCCTTCGACAAACGCCAGGGGCGTCTCCCCTATCAACTTACTCGGATCGCTGTAGCCAAGAAGGTTTGAGAGTGCCTTGTTTACGAAGACTAGTTTGCCATTCGCTGCTATCGCTATGGGGTCGCGTGTGTCCTCGACGACGTGCAGGTATAGTTGCTCGGCGCGCCTCTTCTCGACGGCGGTCTTTATGCGCTTCGCCAGAACCTGATAATGGCTCGGGTCGATCTCCTTGCGTATGTAGTCGTCGATGCCTATGGAGAACGCCTTCTCCGCGACCTCTTCGCTCCCCTGTCCAGTGTAGATGATGATAGGTGCCTTCACACGTCCCCTAATGGTCTTGGCGAACTCAAGGCCATCCATCCCGGGCATCTTGAGATCAGTCACGATACAATCAAACCGGTTGACCTCAAGCTCCTGCAGGGCTAGTTCCGTGTTTGATACGGAGGTAATCTGGAAGGATTCGTCGAGCTGCCTGAGGAACAGCCTCACCGTTTCTAACTGGTAGTCTTCATCGTCGACGTGTAGAACTTTTATCACACTAGGTGATGCCTCTGGCAGCGGCGTCGACAACGGCTCTCTACGAAGACCCCGAAGTACAGGGTTTATAAGGGATTTATCGATTTAAAAACGGGTTTGATAATATATATTATAGCGTTTTTTTTACATATTCTAAATATTTTTTAAGAAAAACGAGTAAATAGCGTGAAAAAATTTAAAAAAACTTAAATCGGCACCTCCCGTTCTGGGCTTTAAGAGGAGAATTTGATGGAGCTCGCCATCGACGTGCGTGATCTGAAGAAGAGCTTCGGCGACTTCGAGGCCCTGAAGGGTGCATCCTTTAAGGTGGATGAAAACGAGGTCTTCGGGCTCATAGGTCCAAACGGCGCCGGGAAGACGACGACGCTGAGGATTCTAGGCACACTCATCAGCCCGACCTCGGGCGTAGCGGAGGTCTTCGGGCACGAAGTCGTCAAGGAGGCCGACGCGGTTCGCAGGATACTCAGCTACCTCCCCGAGGACGCTGGGGCGTACCAGTATCTCAGCGGCGAGGAGTACCTGCGCTTCATGGCGGGCTTCTACGCGAGCAAGAAGGAAACGGTCGAGGAGATGGTCCAAGCCGGGAGAGACATAAGTGGCCTCGGCGACCGCCTCAAGGACAGGGTGAACGGCTACAGCAAGGGCATGAAGAGGAGGCTGCTCCTCGCGAGGGCGCTCATGATAAAGCCGAAGCTCGCCATACTCGACGAGCCAACCTCGGGTCTTGACGTCATCCAAGCATACCACGTCAGGGGCATGATCAAGGACTACGCCGAGGGGATGGGGGTAACCGTCCTCGTCTCGAGTCACAACATGCTCGAGGTCGAGTACCTATGCAACAGGGTCGCCCTCATAAACGAGGGAAAGATAATCTCTGAGGGCACACCCGAGGAGCTGAAGACCCGATACAACGCAGTCAACCTAGAACAGGTATTCATGGAGGCGACTCAGCTTGGGTAGCTTCACGAGCATAGTCTACAAGGAGATCAAGGAGCTGATACGTGACCCGAAGATCCTCTTCGGCGTCGTGCTGCTGCCTCTCCTCCTCTACCCCCTCATGGGGCAGGGGCTCCAGATCGGCCAAGAGTCAGTCCAGACGGCTATCAAGGGCGCCAAGTTCTCCGTCTACAGCGACGATGCAGGCAACATCGCGGGCATCCTCGTTCAGTATATCACGACGAATAACACCGTGACGAACATCCAAGCATCTGGTCTCGAGGACGCGCTCGTCAAGTTCAAGGACTCGGACACGGTCGCCATGGTCTACGTGCCGAATGGATACTCGCAGAACATCACTAATGGGCTCAGGGGGCACGTGAAGATCTATGGCAACCTGAAGAACCTGAACATCGCAGAGGCCTCCGGCGTTGACGTGGCGGGCAGCCTCGTCAGTATCTACAACTACTACTACTCCCTCGCCATCATCAATCAGCTCATGGAGGTGACGGGCGAACTCGGAAGCGCGGCGGTGGTACACGATCCGCTGTCTATTAGCTACGCCTCGATCATCAAGGGGAATGTCATCGAGGTCGCGCCCAGCCAGATAACGAGCCTGATCATGAGCCAGAGCATAATGCTCCCCATCATGGTGATGATGATGGTCATATTCGCCATACAGATGGCGGCCACAAGCATCGCCCTAGAAAAGGAGCAAAAGACCCTTGAGACGCTCATGACGCTGCCCGTTGGCAGGTTCACCATCCTCGGAGGCAAGCTCGCTGGATCAGTAGTCATCGCCATCGCGGGCTCGATCAGCTACATGATCGGCTTCGGCTACTACACTAGCTCTGCTTTCAGCTTCGCGCCTCAGTTTACAAGCGTCGACCTCACGGGGGCGGGCATCGGGATACAGCCCATGGGGTACCTACTGCTCGGCATAGTCATGTTCGTGACCCTCATCTCGGCGCTGGCCCTCGCGATCAGCCTCGCGGTCTTCGCGGACAGCGTGCGCAGCGCGCAGAGTCTGACCGGTGTCCTCATCGTGCCGCTGATCATCCCCGCCATGATACTGATGTTCAGCGACATCGAGATGCTACCCCCCGCCGTGCAGTGGATAATGTTAGCGATACCCTACACCCATACTATGCTGGCGACGAAGGCAGCCTTCCTAGGCAACTACTGGATAATCATCAGGAGCATAGGCTACATCAGCGTCTTCACGGTGATCGTGCTCTGGATAGCGGCGAAGATATTCTCGACGGAGAGGATAATAACGGCGAGATTTTCCAGCTTCAGCTTCCGGAAGAGGAAGCTGGCGCCGCCGCGTTAATCTACTCTTCTACCCAGTCGAAGCCCTCGCACTCCTTCTTTGCGATCGCCGACTCCAGCCACCCCTGCTTCGAGCAGTACAGGAACTCGGCTATCTTGTATCGAGATCGTAGGAGGCTGTTCAGTATCTCCTTGTTCTCCTGGCTGAGGGCTAGGCGCGTCTCGGCGTCTATCTCCTTCGCCCACTTGCACTCCCTGCAGAGAACCTTCAAACCCCCACCCCCGTGGGATATCGGGGGCTCGAGCGTGAAAAGTGTTCCCAGCCCACGGGGTAAAGGTTAAGTCCGCTTCACCGTATGGTTCGGGGATCGGCTTGGGCAAGTACAAAGGCATAGTCTTCGACCTCGACGGCACACTCGTCAACTCCGAGGTGGATTTCATGAAGATGAAGAGAAACATGATAGCGGTCATCGAGGAGCACGGCGCGCCGAAGAGCGTGCTGACGCCTCAGATGACCACCGTCGTCATCCTCGAGCACGCGAAGAAATACTGGGAGGAGCAGAAAAAGGCGGAGTCGGAGAAGAAGTGGCTCGACGACGAGATGACGCGCCTCATGGATCAGGGGGAGCTCGAGGCTGTGGAGACGCTCACCGCCATAAAGGGGGCGAATGAGGCCGTGCATAAGCTGAAGAAGATGGGCTACAGGCTCGCCATACTCACGAGGAGCCACCACGAGTACGCCGTTAAGGCGCTCGAGAAGACGAATATGATAGGCGACTTCGAGACCATCCTCGGCAGGGGGGAGACGCCGCAGCCCAAGCCATACGCCGAGGCCATGATACACGCCGCCAAGCTGATGAAGCTCAGGCTCGGCGAGGTCTTCCTAGTCGGCGACCACCACATAGACGCGACGTGCGCTTTGAACGCGAAGTGCCACTTCATAGGAGTTGCGACGGGTTCCCGCCCGGAGAGGGCGTGGGAGATAAACAAGCCCGAGATCATTCTACCGAGCGTGGCGGACCTGCCCGCTTACCTCGAGAAGACGGCCAAGTAGAGAAGTGCAAGGTTTTTTAACCCCATCACCGATTCTATGAGCCAATTCAAGGCGCCTCGAGTAGGCGTCTAGAGGTGTTGATTGTGTCTGGTAAGGAAGAGTACGCGAAGAAACTGCAGCAGGCCCAGAGCGTTTTGAACATGATCGCCGACGATAACACGACCCCCCGTAACATCCGTAGGGCCGCGAAGCAGGCGTCCGACATGCTCCTCGACGGTAGCATAAGCATCGCGGCGAGGGCCGCGAACGCGATAGCGCTCCTTGAGGACATCAGCCAGGACCCCAACATGCCCATGTATAGCAGAACGCGCATCTGGAACGCCATAAGCGTCCTAGAGGGCATCAGGGACTAGCCGAAAGTACCCTAATTCTCGTTTAAACGCATCTGTTTTAGCCTCGGTTTTTTAACTCGTCGAAGCCATGTCACGCATGGTGCATAGCATGGGCAAGGTTCTTCTCGTGGGTGAGTCGTGGACGGCTGTTACGACCCACTACAAGGGATTCGACAGCTTCGTGAGCGGCGGCTACGATACGGGCGTCGCGTACTTCAAGAGGGCGATGGATGGGTGGGGTGACTGGGTTCACATGCCGAGCCACGAGGCGCAGTCGGCTTTCCCCCTCGAGCCGGAGGGGCTGAAGCAGTATTCAACTATCATCATTAGTGATGTGGGTGCCGACACGTTCCTGCTGCACCCGAGGACCTGGATCGGCGGGGAGAGGACGCCAAACAGGCTGAAGCTGATCGAGGAGTATGTGAGGGGCGGGGGCGGTTTGATCATGGCGGGCGGCTACCTGAGCTACCAGGGCATCAACGGCGTGGCGAGGTACCACGGCTCCTCCGTGGAAGAGGCTCTCCCTGTGGAGATGCTGCCGTACGATGACCGCGTCGAGTGCCCCGAGGGCGTCGAGCCGAAGAAGACACGTAAGGCCCACCCGATAACGAG
>DUKA01000036.1:7715-9081 GCA_013329615.1 Candidatus Bathyarchaeota archaeon | reverse complement strand
GGCGCGTAGGATAGACGCGGCGAGCCGAGTCGTCGAGGTCGTAGACCTTGACACGGGGGAGGAGAAGAGGATCGAGTACGATCGCCTCATAGTCGCCACGGGCAGCAGACCGACGAGGCTGGATATCCCCGGCACCGAGGCGCTATGGGGTAAGGGCATCCACGTCGTCTCGAACCCCGAGAACGCCCGCGCCCTGCAGGAGCACGCCGAGAGGAGCAAGCGCGCCGTGGTCATCGGCGGCGGCGCCATAGGACTGGAGATCGCCTCCGCCCTCAAGAGACTTGGCCTCGACATAATCGTCACAAAGAAGAGTCTACCGCCTTTCCCCCGGAACCTCGACCCAGACATGGGGGAGATCGTCGCCGAGTACCTCAACTCGCAGGGCTGCAGGCTCCTCTTCGGACAAGACGTCGAGAGCATAAATGGAACAGACAAGGTTGAGAGCGTCACGATAGGCGGCGAGGTCATCCCGACTGACATAGTTGTGATGGCACTTGGCGTCGAGCCCGAGTCGCGCTTGGCTGCTGAGGCGGGGCTCCACATCGTCAGCGGCGCCGTCTGGACGAACGAGCAAATGGAGACCAGCATCCCCGGCGTCTACGCCGTAGGCGAGTGCGCGCAGACCTTCAGCGGCGTCGACGGCTCCAAGATCAAGATTGACCTCGCGACCACGGCGTTCAGGCAGGCGGTCGTCGCTGGAACGAACGCGGCGGGCGGATCGCAGACGTTCCCCGGCGCCCTCGGCACCTTCGTCTCACACATAGGTGTGCTTGAGGTCGCCTCGACGGGGCTAAACAGCGCCGCCGCCGAGTCCAAAGGAATGAAGGTGATCACCGGCAGGGCACGCCTGGGCAGTAAACCGAAGTGGATGCCCGACTCGAAAGATGTCACCGTCAAGGTCGTCGCCGAGGCGGGCACCGGCAGGATACTCGGCGGACAGGCAATAGGCGAGGACGGCGCCTCGTGGAGGGTCAACATGATAGCGCAGGCGTTAAGGACGCGTATGACGCTGCAGGAGTTCAGCTCCCTCGAGCTGGCGTACTGCCCAGCCGTCTCCGAGCTGTACGACCCACTGCTTGCTGCAGTCGACGTCGCCCTACAAAGGGCAAAATAAACCGCGACTAGCCAACGACCTTGCCGTCTTCAAGGTAGACGATGTCCGGTTCCTGCGGCGCCCAGATCTCAATCATCTTGAGCCCCTTTGGACCAGAACCGACGACGCCGTGTATGTCCTTCGGTGAAAGATAGGCAACGTCCCCCTGGTGGAGGAGATGCTCCTCGCCGTTTAGGTGGACCCTCGCCTCCCCCTCAAGGACTATGTAGGCGCTCTCCCTGCTCTCGTGGTAGTGGACGCGTTTTGTGGAGA
>DUKA01000036.1:0-7670 GCA_013329615.1 Candidatus Bathyarchaeota archaeon | reverse complement strand
CCATTTAAGTCGGCGGTGGCGCGTCAATACTCTGTGGGGCGGGTGCGTTGAGGTCGGGCGTCATCCTCGCGGGCGGGAGGTCGCGACGCATGGGCGTCGACAAGGGGCTCATCCCCCTCGGGGGCAAACCCCTTGCCGCACACGTCGCTGAACGCCTCGAAGCCACCGTGGATGAGATCATCTTCGTCGTCGGCACAGACTCGCAGGCGGACTCCTACCGCGGGCTGGGTGGGCGCGTCATCACCGACGCCTACCCGAGCGGCACACCCATCGTCGGGGCATACACCGGACTCACCGAGGCACACGGCGCCTACGCCTTCCTGACCGCCGCAGACCAACCCCTCCTCAACACCCGGGTAATCGAACTGCTCTTCTCCGAGGCGGAGGGACATGACGCAGCGACTCCCCACTGGCCCAACGGCTGGGTCGAGCCACTACACGCCGTCTACGCGGCGAAGCCCGCAGCTGAGGCCGCGCGCCAACTAATCGAGGCGAATGAGAAGAGACTCCGCCGGCTGCTCGACGCGCTCCCTGACGTCAGGCGCGTCCCCATCGACGAGGTCAGGGCGATCGACCCCGAGCTACACACCCTCATGGATGTGGACACAGCGGAGGACCTCGAACTCGTGCGCCGTCTGATTGGAGAAAAATAGGGAAGTCACGCGTTAAAGCCCGGAAACCACCCCGTTCACCGAAAGGCGTCGAAATCTCCTCCCACCAGTTGAACATTGCGTCCAAAACGGCACTTAGTGACATGTCTAAGCGGGTACCACCACGCCTCCGCCGATGCCCGCTACTTAACAGGAATGTGTCAACAAGCAGCGTTTCGTGAAACCAAAAGTATATAAGATGCGTAAGGTGAGATGCCTTTTAAAATGTAGGTGCAAGTGATGGTTTTCCGTGATAAATTCAGGAATGCGGACACCGCCCTCACCTTCAACGACGTGATTCTTCTCCCAGGCTGGACGACACTCGAACCAAACGAGGCGACAGTGCAGACACAGCTTACGAAGAAGATCACACTGAACGTGCCGTTCCTTAGCAGCATGATGGACACGGTGACCGAGGCCGACATGGCGATCGCCATGGCGCGCAACGGCGCACTCGGAGTCCTCCACAGGAACTGCTCGGCGGAGGAAGAGGTCGACATGGCGCGCCGCGTGAAACGCGCCGAAGCAGTCATAATCAGAGACGTGGTGACGGTCGAACCCGACACCACAGTAGGCGAACTCCTCAAGCTCATGGAAGAGCACCATATCAAGGGTTTCCCCGTCGTCGGTAGGGGCGACAAGCTCGTCGGCATCGCCACGTGGCGTGACGTGCGCCTAGCCGAGAAGACCCTGAAGGTCCGCGACGTGATGACCAAGAAGGTCGTCACCGGCGCCGAAAACATAACCCTCGACGAGGCGAAGCAGGTCCTCCACAAGCACAAGATCGAGAAGCTACCCATCGTCGACTCGGAGAAGCACGTCAAGGGGCTGATCACCATGAAGGACATCACCCTCAAGGGAGACTTCCCCGACGCGATACGCGACGACGAGGGGCGCCTCATCTGCGCCGCCGCCGTCAGCCCATTCGACATCGAACGCGCCAAGGCACTCGACAAATACGTCGACATAATCTTCACAGACGTCGCCCACTTCCACAACAAGAACTGCTTCGACGCCACGAAGAAGCTCATCAAGGAGGTCAGCGCCGAGGTCATCGTCGGCAACATAGGCACCTACGAGGCTGCCGTGGACTGCATTACCAAGCTCGACGGCATCGCCGGCGTCAAGTGCGGCATCGGCTCGGGCTCCATATGCTCAACGAGCGTCGTCACACGCGCGGGCGCGCCCACGCTCTTCGCCACAAGCAACGCGGCGGACGCGGTCAGGGACCAGAAAGCCAAGATTAGCGTCATCGCCGACGGTGGGCTACGCAACCCCGGCGACATCGCGGTCGCTCTCAGCATCGGCGCAAATGCAGCCATGATGGGCAACGTCTTCGCCGGCTGCAGCGAATCCCCCGGGCGCCTAGTCGCCATGGAGGGACGCTACTACAAGGAATACTACGGAATGGGCAGCGCGACGGCGAGGAAGAAGCGCTTCGCGCAGGACCGCTACAGCCAGCCCAGCAAGGCAATAAACGAGGGCGTAGAGGGCTGGGTCCCATACAGGGGGCCAGTCGCCGACATCATACACGAGTACGTCGGCGGACTAAAGGCCGCAATGGGCTACATAGGCGCATCCAACATCCAGCAGATGTGGGAGAAGTCACGCCTCGCACTCGTCACGGAGCGCGGCTACCAGGAGATAGCGCCGCACGACGTGATGATGCCCGGCCCCAACCGCCTCGTCTAAACTTTCCTTAAACGTGTAAATTCTACCCCCCGCGTGGGGGCAAGTTCTAATACCCTGACACGGAGCCAATCCCAGCAAGGGAGTCATAGGCATGATCAAGCGCGCCCTCATAAGCGTCTCCGACAAATCAGGACTAGAGGAACTCGTCAAGGCCCTCGGCGCCATTAGCGCAGAGATAGTGAGCAGCGGCGGGACCGCCAAGAAGATCAAGGAACTCGGCCACCAGAAGCTCACCGAGGTGGGCGACTACACGGGCCACCCCGAGAGCCCCGGCGGTCTGCTCAAGACGCTTCACCCACGCGTCCACGGCGGCCTCCTCCTGAGCAGGGACGTCCCCGAGCACAGGGAGTTCATGGACAAGCACGGGATCAAGCCGTTCGAGATGGTGGTCGTCAACCTCTACCCGTTCGAGGCGACGGTCGCCAAGGGCGCGGAGCTACTCGAGGCGGTGGAGAACATCGACATCGGCGGACCCACCATGATTCGCAGCGCGGCGAAAGCGGCTCTCCTATACGGTAAGGTCGCCGTCGTCACCGACCCCAAGCAGTACCCCCAGGTTATCAAGGCGCTGAAGGACAATAAGGGCGAGATACCAAAGGCGCTCATCAGGGAGCTAGCGGAATCCGCCTTCCGCAGAACATCAGCCTACGACTCCGCCATCACAGCCTACCTAGAGAAGGAGGGGAAGAAGAAGTGAGCATAAAGAAACTCTACAGGACGAAGGTCGAGGAGACGTTCCCCGAGAAGATCAAGATCACCATCGGGGACAGGGAGATCGAGTACCACAAGGCGCAGAGCCTTAGGTACGGCGAGAACCCCCACCAGCCAGCCGCGTACTACGCGCCGAACGAGGGCAAGCTCACAGTCGGCGCCATGAAGATACTCAAGACAGGCAAAGGCGGCCTGAGCAGGACGAACATCGAGGACATGAACAACGCGATGAACATCGTCCGCTACTTCGACGACGCCGCCTGCGCGATCATGAAGCACGTCAACCCGAGTGGAGTCGCCGCAGCCCGCAAGGGCGACACCCTCAAGGCAGTATTCAAGAGGGCGTGGGACAGCGACCCCGTCGCCGCCTTCGGCTGTGTCGCCGGATTCAACAAGCCAGTAGATGTCGAGACCGCCACCGAGATCATGAACAACTACTGCGAGGCGGTCGTCGCCCCCGGCTTCGCCCCCGAGACGATGCCCATCTTCGAGCAGAAGAAGGACATACGCATCATCCAGATCGACAACATCTACGCAGGTAGCCGCTTCGTCGGGGAGCCACCGGAACCCCTCGTTATCAGCACCATGGCCGACGGCAGCTTCGTCCTCAGCACACCCATGCTGACTAAGATCAAGAGTACCAACGACCTGCGCTGGGTCACGGAGAGGAAGGGCACCGTGAAGGAGACGCAGGACCTGCTCTTCGCGTGGTACGTTAACCTCAACGTCCGCAGCAACGGCGTCGTCCTCGCGGATGACCGCCAGACACTCGGCGTCGGCACGGGGCAGCAGGACCGCGTCATCGCCGTCAGGCAAGCCCTCCAGAAGGCCGAAGAGCGCGGACACAAGGACAGGCTCAAGGACGCCGTCCTCGCCAGCGACGGCTTCTTCCCCTTCCGCGACAGCATCGACGCCCTCGCCAAGCACGGCATCAAGGCGTGCTGCCAACCCGGCGGCAGCGTAAAGGACGACGAGGTCATAGCCGCCTGCAACGAGCACGGCATCGCGATGGCCTTCACCGACGAGCGCTGTTTCCGCCACTTCTAACCCCCATTTTCAAATACTCCCAAGACGCACCCGCTAGCCATGAAGAGCGAGACCATCAAGGCGGGTCAGTACAACTTTTCCTATACGTATCATAAGGGCAAGAAGCCCATCACCATCCTGCCGATCCACGGGCTCGGCGGCTCCAAGGACTACTGGCAGCTCATACACAACTACCCCGAGCTGACGCAGTACAGCATACTCGCCCCCGACCTAGTCGGCTACGGCGACTCCCAGCCACCGCCGAAGGGCTTCAAATACAATATGCGTGAGCAGGCGACAGCCCTCAAGTCGCTCATCGACGCCGTCCCCGTCAAGGACGACATGCTCCTCATCCCGCACAGCATGGGCGGACCCATCGGCGTCTACCTCGCGCAACTACTCGGGAAACGTGTCAAGGGCATCGTCTACGCCGAGGGCAACATAGACTTCAACGACTGCTTCGGCTCAAACCTCGTCATCACCAAGTACACCTTCGAAGAGTACGTGGCGACGGGCTTCGAGAAGGGGCTGAACGCGATGAAGAAGAGGGGCGAGCACCAAGGCATCATCGACAGCCAGTCCAAGGCGGGGGCCGTCACAATCTACCGCAGCAGCGAGGACCTCGTCAAGGTCAGCAGGGAGGACAAGCTCGCCGGCGAACTCAAGGCGCTCAACGTGCCCACTCTCGTCGTCTACGGCGAGAAGAACAAGGGACTCTGGACTAGCGAGAAGAAGATGGCTGAGCTCTTCCCCCTCGTCTACACGCCGGGGGCGGCCCACATCATGATGGTGGACAACCCCGCCGCATTCTACGGCGAGGTAACCAAGTTCGCCAATGGGCTCTAGGCCCTGCTCAGTGGGCTAGTGCTGCAGTGCGGCCCACCGAGGAGGTCTAGGTAGCTGTCGTCCCACTCCCTCACCTTTATCCCGTTCTCGCGGAGCACGTCGATGGTCTTCCTGTTCCTCTTGTAGGCGATAACCGTCTTGGGGCGGGTCGCCACTATGTTACCCGCGCCCCTCGCCTGTTCGAGGAAGGCGGAGTAGAGGTGCCCAACATCATTCTCCTTCTCGGGCAGCCCGCCGACATACATGAGGCCATCCGCGTCCAGCTTTCCCTCCTTCACTAGGAAGTCTATGAGGCTCACCTCTGTGCACAGGGGCTCGGGTTTGCCCCCCTTGTTGACGTAGATGGTGGTCCTGCCTCCGTATCTGAAGCCGTCGGGGTGTATCATCGGCCCCATCGGGCGGTAGTCGGCGTCGCTCTGCTGGCGTAGCGCCTCGAGTGTCTTCAACAGCAGCTTCTTCTGGGGCATCCCCTTGACGACCTCGGTATCCCAGACGTATGGCATCACAAGCGCCCGCCCCGCGTCGGGGTAGTTGATGGTGACGTCGAGGTGCATGTAGTCGAGGGCGGGGTAGTCGGGGAGCTGCACGGCGCAGACGTACTTTATCTTTCCTTCGCGGTCGTGCCTGAATAGCTCCTCTGCGCAGCGCTTTATTCCGGTGAGGGTGCTCCTCTGCCCCATGCCGATGGCGACGGTCTCCTCATCCACGATCTGTGTGTCTCCCCCCTCGACGTTCGGAGGCTCGGTGCTGACCCCGCCAGCCTCGTTGGCGTTCCAGACGATCTCCACATGCTTCGCCAGTGTCGGGTCGAGCTCGTAGGCGAGCTTCACAACTCGTACCTCGTGCCGCCTGCTATATCGGCGCATGTTGCAGATGACGGTGCCCACCTGCGTGGTGAAGCTGGTATCCCTGCTGTAGGGCCAAGCCACCCGGCGGAAGTCGGGTAGGACGACGCGGTCCTGCTCGGCGTCATAGTAAGGCGCCTCGGGGTAGCCGTAGATGAGGTGTTCAAACTTTAGCTCCTCGGGCTTCGGCGCCGCGGGGAAACCAGTCCATATCTCCTCGATGATCGCCCTCTTTTCCTTGAGTGTCGCCTTCCCTAGCGCCTTCGCTAGTATTTCGGCGACCTCGAAGACCCTGACGCCCTCATCGGCCAGCATCTTCGGCAGCTGCAGCCACTGCTCGTGTCCGCCATCCATCTGGGGGTGCACACACCGGGGCAGGTACTGGAGGCTGGACTCGATGCCCTCGAAGGGCAGCCGCTTCTCCCAGAAGGACTCGACGCTGTCTTGGATCAGGACCGCGTCGAGCTTGCCGTACTCGGAGTTTACCGTCCACATGCACTAGGATCGGGGCGCAGGGGCTAAAACGGTTTGCAACCCCTACTCCTTGATCACGTTGCCGTAGGTCTCCTTCGTGTATCGGAAGAGGATGATGAACGTGACGCCGGCAATACCTATGCTTAGGAGGCCGGGCACCCAGAAGCTCCCCGTCACGTCTACGAGGCTACCGTAGAGCGGCGTCATGATGCTGCTGAATATGATGCTCAACCCGTTGAGCAGGCCGAGGCCGATAGTCGCCTTCTTCGTCGGCAACACCTCGCCAACCATCGTGAAGTAGAGGACCCAGATGCTGTTGCCGACTCCCATGAGGAACCAGATCGTGGCGTAGACGGCGTATGGGTACCCCGCGGGCACGAGGACGATGGCGACGAGGGCGAGCACGAAGAGGCCGAAGAAGACCACGAGGGGCGTCTTCCTCTTCCTGAGCCTGTCGCTGACGAAGCCCATGACGAGGCAGCCTATGAAGCCCGCGACGGTGCCTATGCTGGATATGAAGCCCGCCTCGACGTATGTCAGCCCCTTCGCCTCCATCAGAAACTGCGTGCCCCACGAGAGGATGACGTAGTTGAACGCGAGTAGGGTGTAGGCTACGAGCATCGGCTGGAAGCGCCCGTCGGCCAGGGTCTCTTTGAAGGAGGCGATTATGTCTTTTGTGGTCCTCTTCACGAGCGTCACCGGGACGGGGCTGTCTTTGAGGACGAAGATGTTCAGGACCCAGTTGAGGACGAGGACTGCGAGCATGACTAGGTAGAGGTCCCTCCAGCTGCCCCAGATTGAGGCGGCGAGCGGGAAGCCCATGTAGCTGGTGAAGGCGCCTACGCCGCTGGCGGCGCTGAGGACGCTTATCGCCGTCGCCTTGCGCTCCGGCGGGAACCACCGTGCTATCACCGTTACTGCGTTTATGTAGAAGACGCTCGTGCCGACACCCATTATCATCTGCGCCGCGAGGAGCAACTCGTACCTGTAACTCAGCCAGAAGAGGGCTCCACCGGCGCAAGTGAGTCCCGTGAACCAGAGTATTGCCTTGCGGGGGCCAAGCACATCTGCGAGGACGCCTGAGGGAAACTGCATTATGCCGTAGATGAGGAAGTACCCTGTGATGAGGAACCCCATGGCGCCGCGGCTTATCCCCAGCTCGGTGATGAGCACGGGTGTTAGCGCCGACGCGGCGCTTCGGAGGAAGTTCTCGACATAGTAGGTAAGGCAGACCGCTGCGAGTATCGTCAGTGCGAGGCGTCTCTGTTGTTCCAAGGTCTCTGGTAGGTACCCGGCCCTCGGATAAATACTGATCGAGGAAAATAATTGCTAGCTCATGGCGCACCTTGTAATCCATTGTATCCGCCGGCACGAGTCAGCCCCACCTTGACCTCAGCGGTAAACAGGTCAGGGACCCCCGCCGCTG
>DUKA01000098.1 GCA_013329615.1 Candidatus Bathyarchaeota archaeon | reverse complement strand
TGAGGCGGCTCCTCGGGCGCGAGGCGCTCACTATCAGGATGATCTCCAGGATCAGGATGGGTACCGCCACGTAGAGGATGCTTGCCCGTACTTCGTTGGGCATGCTCACTGCTTGGCCGCCTCCCCCTCGTGCTTCTTGATGGGGAGGATCGTCGTGCCCTCGAGGCCAAGCACGTTCAACACATCGCTGTTGGCGGGTACCACTATCTTAGTCTGGTTAGAGAATGTGTCCCTGATGACCTCGAGCTTCTTGTTGATCTGGGCGTTCTCCTTGAAGTACTCGTTGGCCGCCTCGGAGACGAGCTTTATCGCCTTGGCCTCGGCCTCGGCGACTAGGAAGATGCTCTGGCTCCTGCCCTCAGCGACGAGTATGGTAGCCTCCTTGTCCTGCTCCGCCGCCTCCTTACGACCCGTGGCCTGCAGCCTCGCCTGGCGCCTCTCCTGCTCGGCGGTCTTCTGCTTATGCATGGCCTCCTGTATGTCCTTCGGCGGGTCGATGCGCTGAACCTCGATGCGGTTCACCTTCGTGCCCCACTTGTCAGTCGCCTCGTCCAGCACCTTACGGAGGTCTATGTTGATCTTCTCGCGACTCGTCAGGCAAGTGTCCAGAGTCATCTCGCCGACGACATTCCTCAGAGTCGTCTGCGCCAACTTCACGATGGCCATCTCGAAGTCCTCGATCTCGTATATAGCGCGCTTCGGGTCCATTATCTGGTAGTAGACGACAGCGTCGACGTTGACGACGACGTTGTCCTCTGTGATGATCTCCTGCGGCGGAACGTCTATGACCTGTTCACGCATGTTTACGCGGTATATTTTGTCCCTTATCGGCACGATGAACTTGAGTCCGGGACCAACCGTCTTGGCGTATGCGCCCCAGCTCTCGATAAGGCCCCTCTCGAACTGGCCCACTATCTTTATGCTCGCCACTGCCAAGCCGATAAGGCCCAGCACGATTACCAACCCGATTACCGCTAGCTCCGTCTCCCAAGCCGTCAAACCAACAAGTGCAATCATTGCTTCTCCTCTCCCTCCGCCTGCTCCACGATGAGGCTGACCCCCTCGACGCGCAGCACGCGCACCGACGTGCCCTTTGGTATGAGGTCGTCCGCTTCGGTGCGTGCGAACCACTGCTCCCCGAAGAGCTTGATGAGGCCGCCCTCGACGGGCTTGATGTCCGTCTGGGCGAGCGTCTCCTTGCCTATGAGCAAGTCTACGTTGGTCGGTGTGAAGTTCGCCTTCGCGTACCTGACGTGTGGGTTGCCCACCATCTCGACGATCTGGTAGCTTGACCCTTTGATCAGGTTGATGCGCCTGACGAGTTCGCCGAAGTCATCCGTCTTCACCCTGAGGGTGAAGCCGTCGTCGCCCCTGACTAGGCTGTAGCTGACCTCGTGCTGCTGGCTGAATTTGTCGAGGACTTGGTAGAGTTTGAACTCGTCCGCCTCGACCTTGAGGGCCACCATCGTGGACATTTCCATTTAATGAATTGTAAAGGGATGTATATAGGCTTATCAAGGGTTATCTATTGATATCTATTGTGGTCTATGGGGGGCTCAATAGTAGATGCCTCAGACGCCCGCCACCACGCCGCCGAATGTGATGACTAGGAAGACTCCGTAGAGGACGAGGAGCATGACGCCCTCCCTCCACGTCAACCTAGAGCTCGACAGGAAGTACCAGAGCATGACGTTCGCTATCAACGAGAATATTGCGAGGTCGTTGAAGGCGATGATGCTCACCGGCAGTGGCGATGTGAGTAGTGTGAAGCCGAGGATGAGTGTGAGGTTGACGAAGACGCTGCCCACTATATTTCCGAAGGCGAGCTCTATGTGCCCCTCCCGCGTGGCGTCAAGGCTCGTCGCAAGCTCAGGTACGCTTGTGCCAAAGGCAACGATGGTCGAGCCGATGACTACGCCCGGCACACCTATGCTCAAGGCGACATACGAGGCGGAGTCGATGAGGAAGTAGCTGCAGACGACGACCCCCGCGATGCCTATGAACGTGTAAATGAGGTACTGGTGGAGCTTTCCGCGATGTTCGCCCGTGGACTCCTCTCCCAGCTCCACTCTCTCCTTTGAGAGCCTAATAGTGTTGTAGATGAACGCTAGCATGAGTATAGCGCCTACTATCCTGCCGCCTTCCCTAATGTACATGAGGAGGAGGGGTATAACGGAGGCGACGAAGAGGCCCATGTAGAGGCTGCCTAGCTCCTCCTGCACCATTCCCAGCGGGAAGGATAGATCGATCCGGTTGCTTCTGCTGTATATGAGGATGCATATGCCGAGGATTAGGCAGATGTTTACTATGTTTGAGCCGAGTACGTTTCCTATGGCGACGCCGCCCGCGCCAGCGCCCAGGGCGGCGAAGACGGAGACAAGCAGCTCAGGCAGGGAGGTGGCGAAGGCGACGAGCAGGAACCCGATGGTGGTCTTGCTGTAGCCCGCCGCGTCCGATAGGTGGACGCTGTTTGTTATCGCGAAGTGGCTCGCACGGCTAAGGGCGAGGAGTGAGGCGACCAGTATCAGCACGTTGATGGCCAAGCCCTCGAACACGGTCTCCCCCTCAGAACTACATAGTTTTCTGAACGGTGGATAATAAATTAAGCTGCAGTCGGCGTGCGCGCCTCGGGTATAGTTATTATTCGGCGTTTTTCGTTTCCTCGGCACTCTTTTTCAGCTGTTTGATGAACCCGTGTTATTTTAAGGCAAGTTAAGGCAAGTTTGCCTATTTTTGATAAATCCTAATTAATATTGCCTAAATTAACTAAAAATGAGCTTGATTAAAGTAAAGTAACCTAAATAAGCACCCCTTGGTAACTTCACTGAGGGTGGCTGAAGTTTGGAGCAGGCAGATCTATTCAAGGCAGTCGTCGACATATGCGTGCTCATCATAATTGCCGAGCTTACATCCACCGTGGGCGCGAAGTTGGGGCTTCCACGCATCCTCGGCCCACTGTTCGCAGGGGTGCTCATGGGCCCCCACTTATTAGGCGGCGTAATAATCGGTGACGCCCCCTTCATCGAGTACAGTGACCTGATCCTCATCTTCAGCGAGATCGGCGCCGTGCTCCTACTATTCCAGGCTGGACTACATATGAAGTTCAGCGAACTGATGAAGAGTGGGGTCGCGAGCCTAGCTGTCGCGGCTGCGGGTGTCATTATACCCTTCGCCATGGGGCTCGTTGCCTCAACTCTGCTCGGTTACGACTGGCTCGTGGGGATGGTCATCGGCGGGGCCCTGTCGGCGACTAGCATCGCAATAAGCCTCAAGTGCCTCGGTGAGTTCCAGCAGCTCGGTTCACCCGAGGCGAAGCTCATCATAGGCGCAGCGGTCATAGACGATGTCCTTGCGCTTAGCATAGCCTCCGTCATACTTAGCATCGTCTCCGACCCCGTCAACCTCAGGTTCTCGTCGATGCTGCGCTCGATAGCTATGACGTTGATCATCTGGTTCGTCTTCACCGCCTTCAGCAGCCGCGTCGTGCCTTGGTTCGCCGAGTACATGAACCGCCTCGAAAATCTCGACCCAATAAAGCAGAACATTGTGCCTCTGGCGTCGTTGCTGATCTGTTTCGGTTTCGCCGGGCTCTCGGGTTTGGTTGGGCTTAGCCCTCTGGTCGGCGCCTTCATGGCCGGCATGGCGATCGCCGGGAGCCGGTTCCACGACGAGGTATCAGAGTTCACCGAGCACCTCGCCGTCCTCTTCGTCCCTCTCTTCTTCATAATGGCGGGGGCTCAGGTCAACCCCTCCGCGATGCTCACGGGCAACTTCCTGCTCGTCGGCGTCCTTGGCATCGTCGCCATAGTCAGCAAGCTCTACGGCTGCGGGATACCCGCGCAGTGGTTCCTGAAGGACAAGGAGAAGGGGATGCGCGTGGGCTACGGGATGATAAGCAGAGGTGAGATCGGCCTCGTCATCTCTAGCATGGGTGTGACCTACGGTATAATCACAGCCGAGGTCTATGTCGCACTCGTCGTCGTCATATTCATAACCACGATGCTGCCCCCACTGCTCCTGAAGAAGAGTTACGTAAACGACCCTACATGCGTCCTCCCCGACTACATGCGCAAGGGAACCACTCCCCTCGGGGAAACGTCTAAAACGGATCAACACTAAGGGAGATAGATGGTCTCCTTCGATCCCCTCGCCTTTCTCAATGGGCTCTCCCCCGAGACGATAGCTCTCTTAGAAGGTGGAATAACCCTACTAGCCATTGCGATCGTCTACAAGCTCATAAGCCGCTACCTGAACAGGGTCGGCGCCCAACTCGAGCTCGACGAGCACAGCCTGAACAGCATCAGGCTCATCTTAAGGGTCCTCACCATCCTCGTGGGCACGAGCATCCTATTCACCGTCTATCAACTGCCGACGGACCTCTTCGTCGGTGGCTCTGCCCTTGTCGGAGCTATAGTGGGCTTCGGAAGCAGCCAGACGATAAATAACATCGCGGCGGGCTTCTACGTTATACTGAGCCGCCCCTTCAGGGTGAAGGACTACGTGAAGATTGGTGACGTGGAGGGGCAGGTCGAGGAGATCTCGATAAACTACACGAAGCTCTACACGCCGAGCTTCAACCTGCTGCTCCTCCCAAACACGCAGGTGATGAGCAGCCGAGTAGTCAACTGCACCCACGAAGGCTTCATCAAGTACACATTCAGTATGAATATCACCCACAGCGAACTTAGCAACGACGAGATAGAGGCACTCTGCATACGTCCGGCGATTGACGACTTCGTGAAGCGTCACGGAGGCATGCAGCTCAGGCGTCCCGAATATCTCTTCGAGGGAAACCAGCCGATGCTGCGGAGCTTCAAGGTTAGGATATTCATACCGAAAGGGGAGGCGAAACTCCTCTACACCTACCAGCCCGAGCTATATGACATGGTCGTGGACAGGTGGGACCACCTTAGGGCGGAGCGTGCCGCCAAGCGTACATAAGGCTCAAGGAGATTTCCCCATGGGTGGTTCTTTAAACCCCCCAAGGGGGATGTATCTGCATGGTCCGGAGCATATTCATCGATTTCCCGGCGACCAGCTTATCCGTCAGGGCAGATCTCTGGGAGGACGTCGAACCGGAGCTCTGCGAGGCCCTCTGGGGGAACCTCGTGGAGCCCGTGAAGATGGTGTGCAGGCATCCCGTCAGCAGCGGGCAGGAGTTCAGCGCCGAGGCGCGCCCCCCTAGGCACCCCGTCAAGTCAGGGCAGGGCGTCGGGCGAAAGAAGTACCTATACACCACTGTGCCTCTCGGCGGCGTCGTCTACGCCGTCACGGGAGGCTTCGGTGGCCTAAGCCTATACTATGGCCCCTGCACGGAGCCCCTGCAGATACGTGGCAGCGTCGTTGCTCAGGTTGTTCCTAGTGACCTCGCGAAGGCCGCGAAGGCGGGGAAAGCCGTCTGGGACGCCCAGGCGCTCGTACATAAACCGATGACGATAGTCGTGAGGAGGGGCACGCAATGAGGGACTGGCGCAAGGTAAAGGACGAGATTGAGGCCGACCTCGACCGCATCTTCTGGGACGAGCCCGTCGAGGTCGAGATGTGCCGCCGCGGCGTCTTCCCGAGCGGCGCCGAGGTGCACGGGCAGGTGCTCGGCAACCTCCTGTTCCTCGTCGGGGACACATCGGCGATGGGGTGGAAGTGTGCCCAGCCGACGGTCAACGCCGCGTTGAAGGATCCGCGGTTCACGGTTGAGCAGGTCGAGGCGATCTGGCTCGCGGCCACGATGCCCATCGCCAAGCTCGTAGGTGACGTCGACCCGCCACGATGCCCGGCGCCGTGGCTAAACCTGCCCAATGTGCTGCGATTCGCCAAGGAGATCGAGGAGTCCTTCCCAGGCATAAAGACGAAGGAGGAGCTCGAGGACCTGCTCTGGAGCTGGTTCAATTACATAAACACGTTGAACCGCTGGTTCACGGTGGCGTTTCCCTTCGAGATGGGGGCGCTGCTGCCACTCAGGAGCGGGGCGCATATCGAGCACCTGCGTGAGCTCAACGAGAAGGGGCTCAGTGGGTAGCGCCGACTTGCCACCGTAGATAACGATTTTTTTTAAAAGGAGGGTGGTGCCGGCTACTTCGGCACAATCTTGATGGCGTCCTGCCCCTCGATC
>DUKA01000012.1 GCA_013329615.1 Candidatus Bathyarchaeota archaeon | reverse complement strand
CATCGGCCTCGCCGCAATGTTCAGCACGAGCCTCGTCAACCCTCTTCTGTCGATATTCGCGAAGGAGATCGGCGCCGTCGGCGTCATGATAGGCTTCTCGGTCGCCGGCTACTGGATTGCGAGGGTGCTGCTTGAGATCCCCAGCGGCTTCATTTCAGCGCGCTATGGTTACTACTGGCCTATGCTTTTGGGTTTGGTCCTTACAACCGTCGGCACGTTCTGGAACGCCTTCGTAACCGATCCCATCCAACTCATCTTCGCGCGCGCCCTGCAGGGGCTCGGCGCGCCACTCTTCTTCGCCGTCTCAATGACCTTCATAGTCAATATGTTCTCCGACGAGAAGCGTGGCGCCGCGATGGGGCTCTTCCAGGGCGTCGAATTCGGCGGCAGCATCCTAGGCTCGACCTTCAGCGGCTACATCATAACCGCCCTCGGCTTCAAGGGCGGCTTCTTCCTCTCCACGGTGCTCTGCGCGTTCGCCGTCCTGCTTCTCGCCATACCCCGAAACGTGAGGCACGAGTCCGCCGCCATGCCCAAGATACCCGCCATGAAGCTATCCTCCCTCCCACAAGTCTTCAAGAACAAGATACTCATCATAGTCTCCTTCGCGACCCTCATGGAGTTCGTGCTAAGCAGCGGTGTCATCTACACAATCTACCCGCTCTTCGCCAAGGAGAACCTGGGCATGTCCCTCACCGACATCGGTCTCATCATGGGGGCGAGGTCCCTCGGCTACGTCATCGCGATGCTCATCATGGGCTCTATCGCCGACAGGATCGGCAGGAAGCCCGTCCTACTATTCGGCATGGCGAGCACCGCCGTGATGGCTGTCGTTCTCAACTTTGCCTCGGGGCTATTCATGACCGCGGCGGTCCTCTTCTGCATAGGCATCACGACTGGAGCCATCTGGATAGTCTGCCCGGTAATAGCCGCCGAAGCCGTGGCCCCGGAACACCGAGGAGCAGCCATAGGCACATACAGAACATTCTTCGACCTCGGCTCGATATTCGGCCCGATAATCATGACCTACGTCATGGGTGCATACGGCATAACTTCGTGCTTCTATCTCTCCGCCGCCCTGCTCGTGGTAGCCTTCATACCCTGCCTAAAGGTAGAAGAGACGAAAAAGATTAGGACCGTCGTGGTCCATTAAAAACTTGAACGACTCGTTTTACCGGGTTGGCTTCTGAATCTTGCCGACAACCAGAAGGTTGAGCGGCACGCCGTTGACGGCGTTGACCTTGTAGCGCACCCCGGGGATGTCTCCCATGGAGCGACTGCGGGGACCACTGATGCCCTCTATCGTCACCTCGTCGTGCTCGTCGACGAAGTTCAGGGCGCCGTCACCGGGTAAGAATGCCGTGGCGAGACGCCCGTTCTTGATGATCTGAATGCGAACGCACTTGCGAATAGCAGAGTTCGGTTGCTTGGACTCGACGCCGACCTTCTGTAGGACGATGCCCCTACCCATGGGTGCACCCTGGAGTAGGTCCTTCTTCTGCGCCTTGCGTCTCATGCGGAGGACGTAGTCCTTGCTCTTGTACCGCATGGCTTTCCTGTTATTCTTGAGCCTGCGGCCAGCGAACATACCGTTAGTCAAGCGATTCTCCACCTTCCGGTGTCGGCTGACATGTTTAAACTTTACGCATCTACCTGGCGGCACCCAGAGTAGGTGGATCAAACTAGGCCTACTCGTCGAAACCCCTCGGATCAGTATGGTTTATAGACTTGAACCGAACCTTTTTATCCACCATCCAAGTCGGATTGAGTAGGAGATTAGAGAAATGAGCGGAAAAGAGAAGCCACACATTAACCTGATCATCATCGGACACGTTGATCACGGTAAGAGCACAAGCATTGGCCACCTGTTCTATGATGCCGGCGCTATCGACGAGAAATACGCGAAGGACATGGAAGCAGAGGCCAAGTCCATAGGCAAGGAGTCCTTCAAATACGCATGGCTCCTCGACAGGCTCAAGGAGGAGCGCGAACGTGGTATCACCATCGACCTCGCCTTCTACAAGCTCGAAACGGCGAAGAACTTCTTCACCGTCATCGACAGCCCCGGCCACCGCGACTTCGTCAAGAACATGGTCACGGGCGCGAGCCAGGCAGACGGCGCTATCCTCCTCATCTCCGCCAAGAAGGGCGAGTTCGAGGCAGGAACCAACCCCGGAGGCCAGACGCGTGAGCACGCATTCCTCGCCAAGACGCTGGGCGTAAACCAGATAGTCGTCGCCGTCAACAAGATGGACGATCCGACCGTCGCCTGGAGCGAGCAGCGCTTCATGGAGGTAAAGGACGGCGTCACACGCCTCCTCCAGATGGTCGGCTACGACACCAGCAAGACCAACTTCGTCCCAACCAGCGGCTGGGGCGGCGACAACCTCGTCAAGAGGAGCACCAATATGGCCTGGTACAAGGGCCCGACACTCATAGAGGCGCTTGACAACTTCGTCATGCCCGCAAAGCCCACCGACAAGCCACTCCGCCTCCCCGTACAGGAGATCTACACCATCCGTGGCGTAGGTACGACTCCCGTCGGCAAGGTAGAGACTGGTACGCTCAAGGTAGGCGACGACGTCGTCTTCATGCCAAGCGGCGAGAAGGGCAAGGTCAACAGCATCGAGACCCACTACACGCGCCTAGAGAAGGCGGGCCCCGGTGACAACATCGGCTTCAACGTCAAGGGCGTTGAGCGCGACAAGGTCAAGCGCGGTGAGGTCGCGAGCCACCTCAACACGCCCTGCAAGGTCGCCAAGTCGTTCAAGGGAAGGATCTTCATCATCCACCACCCAACGGCGGTCGGCCCAGGCTACACACCAGTGCTGCACATCCACACGGCTCAGGTCGCGGTCAAGTTCGAGGCCATCGAGGCCAAGCTCGACCCCAGGACGGGCCAGGTAGTGGAGCAGAACCCCACATACCTCAGGACCGGTGAGGCGGCGATAGTGAAGTTCACGCCCCTCGTGCCAATAGCCATCGAGGCCTTCAAGGACTTCCCGCAGCTCGGCAGGTTCGCACTGCGCGACATGGGTACGACCATCGGCGCGGGCATCGTCCTCGAAGTCGAGAGCTAAACAAGCTCTCCCCCCCTTTTTTCGATAAGTTTAAGTTCTCGGCAATCTGACAAGACGGGGAACAGGTATGGCGCGGCGCGCACGTATCAAACTCACAAGCACCGACACCCAGAAGCTGGAGGGTGTCTGCGACGAAATCAGGGACATCGCCCAGAAGATAGGCGTCAAACTTGTAGGACCCATACCACTACCGACGAAGAAGCTCGTGGTCCCCACTAGGAGGACCCCCTGCGGTGACGGCAGCAAGACGTGGGACAAGTACGAGATGCGGGTGCACAAGAGGCTCATCGAGATCGATGCACGCGACCGCGTGATGCGCAGCATAATGCGCATACGTGTACCCAACGAAGTCTACATCGAGATGGAGATAAAGTGAGTTCTGGGTTAATCCCGGTTCTCACGACTTAATTTTTTTCAGTTAGTTTGAGTTCTGCTTACTAACACGCAAGTTTTTTCATCAACTGAAGGCAACCCTTCTCTAGGGGGTCAGGGGCCTGCATCCAATTGATAGCACCGACAGCTTCTCTCGTCATCACCTAGGTAGGTGTCGCTTCAAGGGGATTGTTCTGAGTTTTACACTACTAATCCTCGTGTTACAGGCCGAAGTCCAGTGTGTGAACGGGACAATCATCGAGTACGACGTCGAGGTTGAGGAGGTGGATCAGGTTGCGATATCACCCGACGGCCAGTACATTGTGTCCGTCGTCGAGAAAAGAAGCGTATACGCCCTCACCTCCTCTGGCAACTTCCTTTGGTCTAAGAGCTTCACGTCTTGGGTCGACGCGGTCTCGATCTCGGGGGGAGACCATGTGATCCTTGTTGCCTCTGGGGGCGCGCTCTTCCTCCTCGGCTCGGATGGCAGTCAGATCTGGAAAAAATCGTTCAACGACGTCTCAGACGCCGCCATATCGGGAAACGGGGCCTACATAGTGGTCGGGGCCAAAGACTCGTCATTCAATAACGTGGTCCAAGTGTTAGATCGAGACGGGAACACCCTATACCAGTCAACTGTCGCTTCAGGCGAAGTGCTCCTGAGTGTATCTTCAGACGCATCGTACATCGCCGTGGGGTCCATCCGGGATGTCACGTTGTTGAATCGGCAGTGCCAGCAGCTGTGGAGCAAGAAGGTTGACTTCTCAATAGGATCGATCGCCGTCTCTTCTAGCGGCAATGTCGCTGTAGATGCATCCTCTGTGAGCCTATTCGACAGTTCTGGTGTACTCCTTTGGGGTGGCGAGTCTTGGACTCGGCCCTCCCACGGTGTCTCCATATCGGGGGACGGAAAATGTGTGGCGGCCTCCATCGGTGACGATGTATCCCTCCTCGACTCGTTGGGAGGGATAATTTGGAGCCAAAAAGTCGGGGAAAATCTGATGCTCGAAGACATAGCAATTTCATCAGATGGTATGGTGGTTGTGGCGGCTGCCCGGAGCTTCGTTGTGCCGGGGCAAGGGATGATTTACATCCTCGACAACCCGCCGGGGACTGACGTGATAAAGAAGCCATCGATCCTACGAAGCAGGCTCGATTGTTACTCCGATTCATCCTTCTCACAGATAGGCAAAACCGTCAAGGTTTCTGGCTCCATCACGCCTCCCACCACCTCGGCCGCGATCAATCTAGAATATACGAGACCAAGCGGCGAGAGCATGACGAGAACCGTGTCCACGAACACGTACGGCTCGTACTCCGACTCCCTCACAACCGACCAGATCGGGACATGGCGGGTTAACGCGACGTTCACCGGGTCGGACAGCCTCAAACCCTCCAACGCATCGACGCTATTCTACGTGGAGGTTGTGGGGGAGAGGGAAAACGCGCCACCGTACCAGCCCGACGGCACCGTCGCCATGGAGTTGGGGGAGAAGCGTTTCTTCAAGACGCCAAAGAGCGGAATGCCCTTCTACAAATACAACGTCTTGGAGGTCCCCCCATCGGTCGAGTACTCCGGTAGCTACACACAGGTGTTCGGCGGCACGGACCCTGACTACATAGGCTCGACGATCAAGGTGATGCCTTGGGCGACGCCGGGCACCTACAAGATCAGGACCGAGTGGGGGTGGGGCGGCAGCCCCATAGTCACGGGCGCATTCACCTACACCTACCACCTCGACTTCAACATCGAGGTTAAGCCCCCACACACCAAGTACGCGACGGATATAATAATCAGCGCCGTGGGGAAGGGAGACACCTTCAACGCGACCGGGGCCACGTACATAAAGATCAACGGCCAAGACGCGCCCCTACCCGGGCAGACGATCACCCTAACCTACACGAGACCCAACGGACAGGAAACGAAGAAGACCATCACCACTAACAAGGACGGCACGTTCAACGACAGGCTCAGAACCGATGCGGGGGGAGACTGGAAGGTCAAGGCCACGTTCGAGGGAACCACGGTTCTAGAATCTTCATCGAGCGTGGATGTCGCCTTCAAGGCCGAGGCGACATCGCCTCTCTCACAGATACCCGTCCCGTGGGAATCGGTGTTGATCGGTTTGGCGCTTTGTTTCATCATCCTAGCACGCGCAAGATCTAGTCATATCCATCAGGGTACTGACGAATCCCGGAGATGGAGCTAAGGTAGCTCCATCCACGTCTTGCCCCGCCATTTTCTGCCCCGTTTAGGGCAACTGTTTTTAACGACTTTCGTTTAACGGTTATTCCTTCCAAGGAAGAGTCAAACTATGGGAAAGCGTGTCTTGGTCGCCCTCGGCGGGAACGCCATCAAGCAACCCGACGAGAAGGGAACATTCGAAGAACAGATGAAGAACGTCGAGACCGCCTCAAAGCAGATAGTTCAGCTCGTGAGGCACGGCTACGAACTCGTCATCACACACGGCAACGGCCCACAGGTGGGCAACCTCTCAATACAGCAGGAGGCGGCCGCAGACCAGGTACCTCCGCAGCCACTGGTCGTCCTCGGCGCCATGACGCAGGGCCAGATCGGCTACATGATGCAGCAAACCCTGCACAACATACTCGACGGCGACGGTAAGCAGGTAGCAACCATAGTCACGCAGGTGCTCGTCAGCCCCGAGGACCCCGACTTCAAGGACCCTACGAAGCCTGTCGGCCCCTTCTACACAGAGGAGGTCGCCAAGAAGCTATCCGCCGAGCGCGGCTGGGTCGTCAAGAAGGTCCGCCCCACGAGTGAGAAGACGTGGAGACGCGTCGTGCCCTCCCCCACACCCCTCGGCATCGCCGAGGCGAAGGCGATCAGGACCATGGTCGAGGCAGGCATGATAGTCATAGCCTCCGGCGGAGGCGGCATACCCGTCTACCGGAACAAGTCGGGCAAGCTCGAAGGCGTTGACGCCGTAATCGACAAGGACAGAGCGGGTGCAAAGCTCGCCGAAGAGGTCGGCTCAGACGTGCTCCTCATCCTCACAGACGTCGAGTACGCCATGATGGACTACGGCAAGCCCACCCAAGCTCCTATCCGGAAGCTGACCGTCGCCGAGGCGAAGAAACGCCTCTCCGAGGGACACTTCGGCGCGGGCAGTATGGGCCCAAAGGTCGAGGCCGCGCTGGGCTTCGTGGAACGTGGCGGCGAGAGGGCGATAATCACGAGCCTCGCGAAGGCCGTCGACGCCCTCGAGGGCAAGACGGGGACACACATCGTCCACGCCTGAGCCTCCAACTTATATTCACCTAAACCCCATTTTCAAGCGATCAAACTTGGTCGAGATACTCACACCACTCCTGACACAGCTCGGAGTCGGCGGAGTCGCCGGACTCTGCACCGGTTACGCCCTCAAGAAGATGGGGAAGATAGCCGCCTTCATCATAGGCATCGCCTTCATCGGCCTCGAGCTCCTCGCCTACCAGGGCATCATAAATATCAATTACGACGCGCTCCAGCAGTGGGGTAGCGGGTTGATCGGTCAGGTCGGCGCGCTCGAGGGGGTCATGACCCTCATCATCGCCAACATGCCCTTCGCCGCGAGCTTCCTCGTCGGCCTCGCCATCGGCATCAAGATGGGCTGAGCAAGGCGCAGTAGAGCGTCTCGAAGAATAGGGGCATTTCTTGTAGTATCTCCCAATCATATCCGTAGCCCCCGACGATGACCTTTGTCTCCGAGGAGTAGATCATTATGATGGAACCACACGTTGTGAGGCGTCCTTTTGCTTCGCGGAGGAAGCGTTCGATTACTTCTCCGCCGCCCTCGCCTCCATCCCAAGTGAGGTCTCCCAGACCGCCCTCAGCGGGAAGATACGGCGGGTTGAAGATTATCCAGTCGAAGCAGCCATCGATCTCCTCGAAGAGGTCGGACACAGTAAAGGACACCTTGTTGAGGACCCCCGTCTCGGACGCCCGCCTCTTGGCGGCCTCGATCGCCTCGGGGTTAATGTCAACAGCCAGCACGTAGTCGACGTCGGGCTTCTGCGCCGCGGTCACCGCCTGGATGCCACCGCCCGTGCCCATGTCGAGAACCCTGCCCGTGACCAGCCTGGCGACGTGCCTCTGGAGCATGTAGGAGTCCTCCGT
>DUKA01000218.1 GCA_013329615.1 Candidatus Bathyarchaeota archaeon | reverse complement strand
TCAAATCCGGGCGGTCCCACCACCGCTTCTCGGCAAATAACCCTCAGTTATAATGAGCCATAGACTTGATCACTTGGCCGTCTGGGCCAAAAATGAAGACTTCTGCCGCCGTCTTGTCCCGAGTCACGTTATGATAATAGATGACGAGGCTGTTGGCGCCTACCAATACCTCAATTAACTCGAATCGTAGAACGGGGGACTGGGTAAGAGACTTTTCCCAGTACTTGCGGACGTTGTTCTTGCCCTTTAGTTTCCCCGAGGGCTCATTCATCACTTGGACGATTCTAGGACTGGTCATTTCGAAGTCGTCGGAGTAGTGGGAGAGAATCCGGTTGAGATCGTGATCGTTCCAGGTGCCGATCCAATCCTTCGCGAATTCCATCGCTCTTTCTTTCGTAAGCATTCTGGCTTCTCAGGAGCATCTGGGTCTCAGCGAAAATCAAACTATCGTCTGCCTAAGGTTGATCACACCACTATGCCTCGCCCTCGATAGTGTTATACCCGGTTTAAGCAGCCGTGATATCCGATAACCATGATTCTCCTACCCGAAGAGGACGGGAAGTTACTCAGGAAGATGGAGGCGGAGGTCTCGAAGGAGACGCTTGGCGCCAACTTCGACGAACTCATGCAGTACCCGCCACTCCACTCGGGGAGCCCCGAGGAGGAGAAGGCGATACAGGTCCTTCGCAGGAAGCTAGAGGAGTACGGGCTGGAACCCAAGGTGCTCCGGTACGAGGCGTACATCACCGACCCGAAGACAGCGAAGCTTACGGTGATGGCGCCGCAGGTGATGGAGGTACAGACCACCCCCTACAGGCAGGCGGGATCGACGTCCCCCGAGGGCTTCGAGGCAGACGTCATCTATGTGCCCCCCGACATGATCGGGTATCAGGAGTGCCGCGGCAAAATAGTGCTCTGCGAGCAGAAGACGAGCGGCGACTGGATGGGGTTGCAGGGGAAGCTGCTGCTGACCCTTCAGGATATGGGCGTCGCGGGGCTCATCGTTATCGAGCAAGACGACTACATGCCTTCAGTCTGCCACCAGAGGGCGGACTTCTCCGTCTCGGGCAACCCGACACCTGAAAACTTCCACCTAATACCCACGATACCTGCGATACTCCACGTTTCGAACAGGGACGGCGCCAAGCTACGCAAGATGGCGCAGGGCGGCGGCATGAGGGCGCACATCGTCAGCTTCGCCGAGACGAAGTGGAAGAAGCTCCCCCTCCTAGTCACCGAGATTAAGGGAAAGAAGGAGCCGGACAAGTTCGTCCTCGTCAACGGGCACGTCGACACGCCCCCCTACTGCATGGGCGCAACCGACAACATAAGCGGCGACACTGCCATCCTCGAAGTCGCGCGCATACTCAACAAGCACAAAGACAAGCTCCGCCGAAGCGTCAGGATCGCCTACTGGACGGGGCACGAGATCGGCAAGTACGCTGGCTCGACGTGGTTCAACGACGCGTTCTGGCACGACCTACGCTACAACTGCGTGGCGAGCTACAACATCGACTCCCCCGGCTGCCAGGGCGCGACTACGGTGCGTGAGGCGCCCTACAGCGAGGTCCTCGAGGCGGTGCTTGAGAGCATCAAGGACGCCACGGGGATCACGGTGGAGCACTATCGGTGGCCGACGCGCGCCGGGGACGGCAGCTTCTGGGGCACCGGGCTCCCACACTTCGGCGTGACCACGAGCCGCCCCAAGGAGACCTACGACCCGCACGTCAACTACTCGGGCGGCGGCTGGTGGTGGCACACCCCCTTCGAGACCCACGACAAGATGGACCTCGACATACTCGTAACAGACGTCAAGATCGAACTCAACCTCATCTGGCGCCTCGCCAACTGCCCCGTCCTCCCCTTCAACTACACGCAATATGCGAGGAGGATGGTCGAGATACTGGAGGATATGCAGAAGAAGTCGGACAAGATAGTCGACTTCTACAACTTCCACCACCTCATCGCCGAGGCGAAGGAACTCGTCGGCCTCTCCGAGAAGCTGGAGGATGCTGCGAAGAAGGTGGCGAAGGGCGGCGACCTGGCGAAGGTCGAGGATCTGAACAGGTGCCTCATGTGGGTGGGGCGCCACGTCAACCCCGTCGCCCACAGCGACGCAGACATCGCCAACCAGGTCACCATGGAGACATTCGGCGCCCAGCCCTTCCCGAGGATATGCCAGATCACGGAACTCGCCGGCATGACCCTCCACCAATCCCCCGAGTTCAAGTTCCTCTACACGAAGCTCGTCAGGGAGAGGAACCTCGTGGAGGACGGCTTCTACCAGGCGAACGAGCTGATCAGGGCGACTCTGGGGAAGTTGTAGGGCTATGCCGTGCTACCCCCAGTCCTTCAGGGTCGGGCTCATACTCACCGAACGCTGCGACGCTTCCTGTGCCCACTGCTGGTTCGGCTGCGGGCCCGAGAGGACGGCGACAATGTCCCGCTACGACGCGCAGGACTACGTCGACAAGGCGGCGAGGGCGGGCTCTGTAGAGTGGCTGAGCCTCACGGGGGGTGAGCCCATGCTCTACCCCTCCCTCGTGGAGAATCTTGTCGCCTACGCCTCTGGGCGGGGGCTACGCACCGAGCTTGTGACGAACTGCAACTGGGCCGAGTCCCCCGAGAAGGCGGTGGGGACCCTGAGGAGGCTCAGGGACGCTGGGCTCGACGTGCTCAACATCAGCGCCGACGATTTCCATCAGGCACACGTGCCCTTCGACAGGGTGAGGCACGCCTACGGCGCCGCGAAAGGGCTTGGCGTGAAGATTGTGGTCATGGTCGCCCTGAGAAGGGACGGCGAAGGGCTCACGGACATCGCCGGCCGTCTCGGCGACGAGATACCGCCCCCCGGGGCGGTGGATCAGCCCAGCCACGCCGCGATCGGCATAGAGTCGGGGTTTACACCGGTAGGGCGGGGGGCCTCACTGCCGAGAAGCGAGTGGTTCCCCGACGCCTCCCCGCTCACAGGCGGGTGCGGGGCTGTCCTCCGCGACATGGGAGTCAAGCCGAGCGGCGAGCTTCTGCCCTGCTGCTCCGCCTCGGCGACACTCCCCGGGTTCAGCCTAGGGAATCTGGACGACTTCGAGCTAGGGGAGGTCCTTGAGAGGGCTTGGGGGATGGATGTCTTTAAGGTTCTCAGCCAGAAGGGGCCGATGGGGCTGCACAAGGAGACCCCCAAGGGCATCTACGTGAACAAGTGCCACCTGTGCTACGAGACGCTCAGGGCGCTTCAGTAGCTGTTCTTCTCGCGGAGGAACCCGACCTTGCCGAGGTACGAGCCGTCGAGCAGGTAGACCTCGAAGTCCTCCGTGTTCAGGGCGTTTCTCCTGAGCATGGGGCCGAGCAGGCTCTGGGGCGCCTCGCCGTTTACGGGCAGGCCGCCGAGAAGGTCGTTGAATGTGGGCATGAGTATCATCTCGGGTGCCCCTATCTGGGCGTTGTAGTGGTCGTTGAACGCGACCACGGGGTCTCCCTCGTACCGCACGGCGTCCTGTTCTAGGAACGCCTTCGCCAGCCTTCCCGGCTCGGTGACGCCTTTGACCCATGCGCGCTGCGTCATCCTGATGCCGAGGGGGGTGCGAAGCAACACAGTGGGGTGGTTGTGCCCCGCGATGAGGCAGTCCGCCTCGAGCGCCTTCGCCTTTGGCCACGCGTGACCGTGGAAGACGGCTATCTTGAAGTCATCTCCGAGGATTATGCCCTTACTGCTGTGTATTTCAACCTCCTTGGTGGCGAGGTCCTGTATGTTGCCGTCGTGGTTGCCGCGAGTCACGTCTATCTTCGGCACGACCTCCCTGAGCACCTCGAAGAGTGTCGGCAGCTCACGTTTCTCCTGGAAGCTGGTTACTGGGACGCCGTGTTTCACGTCGCCGGCGATGACGAGCCGGTCCGGCTTATGCTCCCTGCAGAGGGCGACGAGTTCCCCCTGAATCCTCTCCGTCTGGTAGGGGATGTTCACACCCGCCTTGCTCAACTCGTATTCTAGGCCGATGTGGAGATCAGCGACTATTAACACCCTTTCACCTATGTCTGCCAGCAGGGCGGGCCAAGGCGTCAGGATGCGGATCAGGGGGCTCCCTCAGACCCCCTTCCGCCCCCGGATTTAAACCGGTTCCCCTCCGCAACCGTGAAAAAGGGTGCCGCCACCATACCCCTTGACCCACAATGGTGACGGAGGAGCGGCTCATCCTCGAGCGCGTGCTCGACGAGGTGCGCTCGGAGAGGCAGCTCAGCCGCACGAACTGGGAGAGGCTCAAGGGCACATTCGGGGACCGCTTCGACAAGGCTTGGCGCCTCGTGCAGGAGAGGCGTGTAAAGAGGTACGCCTTCCGCCCCTCGGGGAGGGTGACGTGGGTCGTCGTCGGTCAGGGCGGCGAGTACCAGATATACCCAAACGCTGGTTACTGCGGCTGCGATGACTTCTACTTCCGCGTCGTCGACGGCGAGGCGGGGCTCTGCTACCACCTCCTCGGGCAGAAGATCGCCGAGGCCCTCGACAGCTACGACAGGGTCGACGAGGAGGACGAGGCGTACAGGCTCCTGACCGGCGAGTGGCGCGCCCAGATCAGGGCCGAAGAAGACTAAGCCTAAATACGATCTCCCGCAACTCCATACATGAAATGGACCTCAGTAGCTTCTACCCGCTCCTTATTGATCTCACGTGGATACTCGCCATGGTCGGCGTGGCCCTCGGCTTCGTCTACGTCCTCATAAAACCCGAGGAAAAGAAGTGAGCGTACAGATTTTATAGCCCCCGCCCTCATGGTAGGACGTTGCACCCATGTCCGCCACAGAGGACGTAATAAAGCGGATTCTCGCCATGAAGCCTACCCTTACTCGTGAAATAGTCGAGCGCTTGATACAGGAGGAGAAGGGGAAGGCAGCCGGGTTGCTGACTGACGAGGCCGCGGCGCACCTCGTGGCTTCGAGCCTCGGCATGGACGGCGCGGGTGAGCGGATAGAGGCGAAGCTCAAGATAGGCGCACTCACCTCTGGGCTGAACGACGTTAGCCTCACGGGGCGCGTTTTGCATGTCTTCCTACCCCCTCGAACCTTCCAGCGCGCCGATGGGCGGCAGGGAAAGGTGCTCCGCATGCTCATAGGCGACGCAACCGGTATCGTCGCCGTCGTCTTCTGGGACGACAAAGCCGACCACATAGTCGCCAGCAAAGTCGGCAGGGACAAGATCATACGCGTCCTCCACGGCTACAGCCGCGAGAGGCAGGGAACGGGCGAGGTAGAGGTGAACGTTGGCAACCGGGGCACTGTCTACATGGAGCCCCTCGACGCCGTCGCCGCTGAGTTTCCAAAGATGGACGCCTTCTTCAAGACCCCCGGGCAGATCAGCGCCACCGGCGCCGTCAACGTCGAGGGCGTCATAATGGGCAGGTCACAGACGAGCACCTTCGCCCGCAAGGACGGCACCAAGGGCAAGGTAGCCCGCCTCACACTAGAGGAGGGCGGCAGACAGATCACCGCCGTACTCANNGCCAAGTGGGGCGACGGCACACGCGTCCGCATCATAGGCGCCAACTCAAAGGTACGCCAAGGCGGAGGCTTTGAGGTCCACCTCAACAGGAGCAGCGAGGTCGAAATCCTTGAGGAGGGAGTCCTCCCACGCGAGCCCCTCAGCATGTGGACGAAGATAGGCGAACTACGCGACGGCATGCGCAGCGTCAGCGTCGCCGGCAGGGTCATGAGCGTCAACGAGCCCCGCGAGTTCTCCCGCAAGGATGGCACGAAGGGACGCGTCGCCTCCGTTGTCCTCGAAGACGAGACGGGCATAGTCAGGCTCAGCCTCTGGGACGACGACGTGAACGCCTTGGGCGACATGCCAGTCGGCACAGTCGTCGCCGTCGAGAACGGCTACACACGCGCGGGCTTCGGGAACACCATCGACCTCAACGTCGGGAAGATGGGCACGATGAAGATCAACCCCGACGGCGTAAAAGTCGAGAAGATAGACGCCGCCGAGCGCGTCACCCAGATAAAGAACCTCCACGAAGGCGACAAGAACCTCACCGTCGAGGGGCAGCTTCTAGACGACCCCATCAGCAGGGAGGTAAACACCATGAGGGGGCCCACGAACGTGGTGAGTTTCCGCGTAGACGACGGCTCGGGCGAGGCGCGCATAAGCCTCTGGAGGGACCACGGCAAGGCTGTGGAGGGCCTCACCGCCGGCGCCCGCATAAGGCTAGAGAACTGCAACATACGCGAGCCATTCGATGGCCTCATGCAGGTCACGAGCACCCAATACACGAAGATCACCATCCTGAAGAAGTAGCGTCGGCCGCTGACCCTCGACGAGGCCCGGCGAACCCCCCGCCTCACACCTCTTATACGATACGTCTATGCACAGGAGGCTTCAGGCAGAGCACGCGTGAACGATCCTTCGAAAACGTGCCGGGATTTGGAGAGGTTATAAATCTACTAGGCGCGGCTGTTTGATTATCTGGAGAGGATCTGGCGTGCTCTCGCCCCTGATGATCGGCCTAATCATACAGGCAAGCGTCGTCGTGGTCCTCTGCGTCGGCTTCACATTCACTTACATGATGGAGAAGTTCCCGAACTTCGCCCACACGTCGCTGGCGACCGTCGGCACAGTCATCTCCTACACGCTGGTGCAGATGTACGGCTTCACGCCGTATCAGGCGCTCCCCGTCTCCACCCTCATCTGCGGCCTGATGGGGCTCGTGCTCTACAGGTTCATAGTGCGCCCCATCAAGGCGACGGGGGCGAGGGAGATCACACTCACTTTCGCCTTCTTCGCCCTCACGGAGGTCATCGCCTCTATCATGTACATTTACAGCTACTGGTACCTCTACAACCGCGGGACCCCCACGAGTGGCTTCTACTTCTTCACGGGGGACTTCACTTGGGAGGGGTACCCGGGCGTGCTCCTGGTGGCGGCGCCGATGTGCTTGGTGCTCGTGGTCGCCCTCTGGTTCTTCCTCACGAAGGTCAAGCAGGGCATCGCCTTCAGGGCGGTCGCCGAGGACGAGACCCTTGCATCGAGCCTCGGCGTAAACGTCGAGGAGATACACCTGCTCACGTGGTTCATCACCGGGGCTCTGGCCGGTCTCGCCGGCGGCATAATACCCCTCTGGCGGTACACGGGTCTCGACGCAAACGACGAGTTCCTCATACTGGTGATGACCGGCAGCGTCGTCGGGGGCCTGAACGCAGTCGCCGGCGCCGTTGTGGGCGGTTTGATTGTAGTCGTTGCGCAGAAACTGCTCACGTTCATCGGCATCGACTTCTTCGGCGTGGGCGCGGCGATGTATGAGTCGCTGTACCCCATGGTTCTCGTCGTCATCATCCTGTTCCTGCAGCCCGAGGGCGTGATGGGCGTATTCGACAAGTCGCGTCCCGCCGAGAAGCGCCTCACGGTTAGGCTCAGAGACAGCTATAGGAACTTAAAGAGAAAGGCCCGCGAATTGCGGGAGATAAAAAACACTCGTTATCAGCGATAGCTGGTTATTAGCCCGGCTACTTCCGGGCCTTCTCCATCGCGCCGATGCTCGCGTCGAGCACGTCGAGGCTCTTGTCTACGAGGTCCTGCGTGATGGCGAGCGGGGGCATGAGGCGTATGACGCTCTTGCCGCAGTTGACGACTGCGATGCCCTTCCTGAAGCAGTCCATCATAACGTCCTCCGTCTCCTGTGAGGCTGGGACCTTGCTCTTCTTGTCCTTCACAAGCTCCAAGCCGCACATGAGGCCGAGGCCGCGTACGTCGCCGATCATTGGGTGGCTCTCCTTCATCTCGTTGAGCCTCTTCATGATGTGCGCGCCCTGCTTGGTGGCGTTTTCGAGCATCTTCTCCTCCTTCATCGCCTTGATGACGGCGTTTGCCGCCGCGCAGGCGACGGGGTTCGCGCCGAACGTGGAGGCGTGGCTGCCGGGGGTCCAGTCCTGAAGGTCGGCACGGCTCGCCATGACGCCCAGCGGGAGGCCCGCGGCGACCGCCTTGGCGATGGTGACGATGTCGGGGGTTACACCGAAGTGCTCGATGGCGAACCACTTGCCCGTTCTGCCCATGCCAGACTGTACCTCGTCGACCGCGAAGAGGATGCCGTACTTGTCGAGCAGCTTCTTGAGCTTCTTGAAGTAGCCCTGAGGGGGCACGACGTATCCGCCCTCACCCTGCACCGCCTCGGCGATGAGCATCGCCACCTCTTCCGGGGGCACGAACTTGCTGAAGAGGTACTCCTCGATGTAGTCTACGCAGTAGAAGTCGCAGCTCGGGCACTCTAGGTGGAATGGGCACCTGTAGCAGTATGGATAGAAGATGTGTTCGACGCCGGGGACGAGGGGCGCGAAGTATCGGCGCTGGGCCGGCTTCGAAGCCGTTAGGCTGACGGCTCCCATCGTCCTGCCGTGGAAGCTGCTTATGTAGGCGAGGATGTACTGGCGCTTCGAGTGCCAGCGGGCGAGCTTCATAGCCGCCTCGTTCGCCTCAGCGCCGCTGTTACCGTAGAAGAACTTCTTCTCGAAGTTCCCCGGGACGATGCCGTGCAGCTGTTCGCCGAGGTCGAGGTAGTTCTCGTAGAAGAAGTCGGTGTAGCTGTAGCTGAGGAACTTGTCCACCTGCTCGTGGATGGCCTTGAGCACCTTGGGGTGGCTGTGTCCGATGCTCATGACGGCGAGGCCGGAGTTCATGTCTATGAACTCGTTGCCGTCGACGTCGGTTACTATGCAGCCCTTCGCCTCCTTTACGACGAGCGGATATGCCCTTCCGAAGGAGGGGGAGATGTACCTCGCGTCCCGGGCGACCGCCTTCTGCGCCTTGGGGCCGGGAGGAGTGACGACTATCTTCGGGTAACCCAAACCACTTCACCCTTCGGGGTCTAGTCTGTCCCACCTAGGATAAAAGGAGTGGCTCCCCGCCCCATCTGGGAGTCATTACTATCTCAATAGTCGATACCGCGGCGTTAGAGGCGTCATCGCGGCTCAGGCGAGGAGCGCTGTAGCCGCCGCAGCTAAGAATGTGAGAGGCAGCGCCGCCGCAGCCGTCCTGACGAAGACGCGGAAGCTCGTCTTCACGACTATCATGAGCAGCTCTATCCCGTCGGCGCCGATTATTGGGACATCGTCGACGGCGACGCGGGTGAAGGATGCCTCCGCGGGTCTCGGCTTCGCGGCCCCGAGCAGCACCTCGACGTATCGCAGCACACTACCTTGCTCCATGGCCTCACCCGCGGGGTGGTAGCCCCTATCCGTGGCGCCAATCGCGTTCACAAGGTGGGTGTCTGAAGTCAACGCCTCGGCGTCGACGTAGCCGAGGGAGGCGACGTGTCCCAGAAGCTTCTCGCGGAAGCCCTGTATCATGTTGTTCGTGTCGAAGACTATGTAGGCGTTCTTCCCGGCGGTGGTCTCGACGACCACGGCGGCTATACCGCAGGGCCCCATGCCCTCGTTGAGGCACCACTCGGGGGGGCGCACCCGGGATATGCCCACCTTGAAGGACTCCCGGGGGAGTTTCACCGCCTTTTCCAGTGCCTCCTCCGCAGCCGCGATGAGATTTTCTACGTCTTTTTCGTCGAGGAGGTCCTCGTGGTCTAGGCAGTTGTGGGCGTCGATCACGATGGCGTTCAATCCGTGTACCGCGGCGGCGCTTCTTACGCGGTCCTTGGCAGCGCTCGGGACGTCGTCGTGGCTCTTCGGGCTAAGCGTGAGGGTGAAGAGGGCAGTTTCGCCGAATATCTGGCACGACGCCTTCGCACCGGAAACCTCGGCGCGCGTCATGGGGCTGCAGGCGGCTTGGGTCTTTGGGGTCTCGGCGGCTTTGAGGGCGGATAGGACCCTCTTCATGTCTATGCTTTGAGCCATATCCATCTCGTGGCTCGACACGCCGTGCGCGACAATGGTCTCGCACCCGTCGAGCCCCTCGGTCAGGATCAGGCTCAAGCCGCTGCTGCCCACGTTCCTAAATGGCCCCGGGTGGATGTACGGGGCGACGACCCTTCCGAGGCACGTACCGAACGGGTCGGTGAATACAAGCTCGTCCACCTCGAGCCTCGCCGACTCGGATATCTCGACCAGCTGCTCCTCGAGCGGCTCGTTGTGCTGCTCCGCCCACGCGTAGATGAAGGCCCTGAAGAGGGGAATTATCCTGATCGCCCCGTCCTCGAAGCTCATCCTGCTGACCTGAATGAGCAATATCGCTGGGCCTAGGAGCATCAGCACCAGCACGATAGCCATCACAGAGAGTGGGGCCTGCCATACGCCGGGGAGCAGAAACTGCGTCGCTGCCGCGATCAGGACAGGCTGCGCCGCGACGGTGAGGGCCGTCCTAAACACGTCCCTCGTAGAGAAAACCGAGAATACAATCATCCGCAGCGCCGCCGAGGAGTAGACCGCGAGTAATACGCCGCGTAGAAGCAGATCGGGCCTTCCCGTTAGACCCGATATTACGCCGACGACAACCAGCATAAGACCCCCGACGAGGCACCAGACAAAGGATATTATGTTGACCCTGCGCGGCGTCAGGAGCGGGTCGTCCCCGTAGGACACGTCCAGGAGGGCGTCTGAGACGATGACGGGGGCCGCCAGTCCGAGCAGACCGTATATGAGACCCTGGCTGAGCCCCGCGGTACCGTAGGATAGTCCGAAGGCGACTGCGCCGACCACGCCCGACACGACGATGACCGACGCGACCATAACGAGGCGTGAGGGGAATGTGATGAGGTAGGAGTAGTAGTCGACTATGTTGCTTATGGCTTCCCGGCTTTCGCCCAGAGTCAACCCTGCCTAGATTGATTGAGGTATGTGGATTGCGGGTTAATAGCCTTTAAACCGGGTACCTAGAGGACGAGGCCAGAGAAGAATATCCTAGCGGCTAGAACGACCACGATGAGCACAAAGGCTCCGCCGACGACAAACTCCGGCCTGATCTTGGGGCCGTTCGTCTCGTCTTGGAAGAACCTCATGAGTCCCGCGCTGCTCTGCGGCATTCCCGGGGCGCCGTCCTTCTTCTTCCTACTGCTCATGGATTATCGTCCCAGATACGGGCAGTTCCCCCTAAAAGGGTTACTGTGCGGGCTTCTTCGCCGATGAGCGCATGAAGTCTGTGAGGCTGAACTGCTTCGAGGTCTCCTCGGGGACATCTTCCTCGACGAATATCTGGCTCAGTTCGAGGCGTACGAGCTCGAGGCGGTCGACGTAGTATGGGTCGAGTTCGTACTTCTTCACCATGTCGAGGGCGGGCTGCAGGTACTTCAGTATGCCCCCCTTGTGGACCGTCATCTGTATGGGGCCGCCGCAGCGCTGGCACTTGCCGCCGAGTGGCGGTCGCCGGTACTTCCTGTTGCACTTCGTGCAGCGGAACGTCTGGCTTGTGAATGCGCGCAGGTTGCCGACGATGTCCTTCATGAAGTGGCTGTTCAATATCTTGAGGGCGACCTGCTTCGCGTCGACGGCACGTAGCTTCTGGGCGAGTTCTAGCTGGCTGTCGAGCTTCTCCACCATCGTGGTGAGGGTGTTGTATGCACCGTGGAAGCTGCCCATGTTTATGTCGCTGCACTCCTCGGTGTAGCTGGTGCCTTGGAACTGTGCCTCCGTGCCGAGGCGAGCTCCTATGGTGTCCACGAGGGCGCCGTACTGGCCGCTGCCCGCCCCCTCCGCGCAGAGCTTGTAGAACTCCGGCGGGTAGCTGCTGTTCACGTCGACGTTGTGCGCCTCCTTGTCGACCTCGCTCGGGTTCAGGACTGGGATGATGAATAGTGGCGCATCCATCTGACCCCCGCTCTGCTGGGGCAAGTACGTCTTACTGAAGTTGAGGAGCGGGTCTAGGGTGAGCATAACGGCGTCCTCGTCGCCGTCGCAGTTCCTACGCTTCGCGGCGTGCCAGAGCGGGTGCGCATACTGGTTCCTGACCTTCGTGAAGCCCACGAGTCTCCCCGAGATGGCGGCGGAGGTATGCGGCGCGAGGCCGAGCAACAGGCAGCCGACGAGATCATTCCGGCTCTTCGCGTTGTAGTACGGCTCCATCTTGTAGAAGTCGCGTAGCTGGTCGTCGAGGAACTTGGACGCCTTGAGCAGGTAGTCGCCGCAGTCCTCCGGGAGGATGACATCCTGCACCTTGAGCTCCAGCATCTGCTCGGGGCTGGTCAGGGGCGCGCCGTGCATGTCGTGCGTGTACCCGAGGGCACGCAGTCTCTCGACGGGGACGCCTACCTCGCTCGACTTGAAGTGGGTGAGTGGTATGTCGGTGAGGTCGAAGCGGAGCGTGCCGTCCTTGAAGACGCTGAGGTCGTAGCGCGCCCTGAGGATGCCCTTTGCGAGGTTCTCGGGTGTCCTCGTCTTGTTCATCAACCTCTTCACGCATTTGACGCGCGCCGGCAGCTGGCCGCCGATCTGCTTCCGAGCCGCCTCGAGCTCGTCCTTGAGGTCGACATCGACACCGGCGTAGGAGACTATCTCGGAGTGGCACTGTGGGCAGCGTTCACCCTCGAATCTGAGGCCGCAGCGGCTGCACCTGCGTATCTCCTTGGTCTCGCCGCCGCAGTTCCCGCAGACGGTTGTGCTGCCGATCTCCCCGCATGTGAGGCACATGCGTTGACTGAGCTCTATTTTTACGGTCTTGCCCTTCTCGGCCTTGAGTATGTCCCTCTGTGGGCCACCGGCCTCTCCTACTGGGTATAGGCTGTGGACGTAGGGTGCCATGCGGCGCTCCTTCGCCTTCTCGGGGCGACCCATGCGCGCGCCGACGAAGCAGCCCGCCTTCTCCCTGACCGGGAAGCCCGCGAGGAAGTTCACTACCTCGAGGGGCTTCTCGCCCTTAATCTCCGTGTAGCGCTGCCCGAGGTTGAGGGTCTTCGCAAGCACGCGTGTGTTTTCGCAGAGGTCGAGGCTACCACCGCGCACAGTGTGGGGGATGAGGAGCAGCTCGAGGGTGGATTTTATCTCGTGGATGTTCGGGAACTCTGTTGATTCTGGGTTGTACTCCGTGGCGAGCGTGTTCCTGAATGCGAGTAGTTCGTCCTTTGTGAGGGCGGACCAGTGGTAGTTCCACCTCGGGTGGATGGGGACGTCCATCGCCGTCACGGCGAGCGCCTCGTCGACCGTGGGCCGGTTTAGGGGGCTCGCCTTCAGGTAATCGATCCTCTCGGAGAGTAGTCCCGTGAGGCTCACGGCGGACTCGTCGCCGACGCGTGCGAGTGACGCGTTGAGGTCCTGCACCCACTGGTTCTCGTCGTAGCCCGTGGGTAGGAGGGCCTTGTTGTTCTGTATGAAGTCGCCCGCGTTGCTCAGGTAATCTCCTAGGAAGAGTATCCTGTCGATCTGGGGTAGGATCTTCTCGGCCTCCGCCTCGGTCTCGACCCTGAGGACTGAGCCGTCCTTGACGCGGACAACGGGGGGTTCTATAGAGTCAACGGGGCATGTGGCGGCGGATTTTCCGGGTAGCTCCGTTCTCATCTGGACGCCAGTGGCTAGGAACTTGTTTAGGACGACCATGGTGGCGGGGTGGACGCCGCTCGCGGCTAGTCCCGTGTTGCGGGCCCTGCCGTAGCGGAGGCGGAAGCCGCCGATTGCGCCGGGGAAGCTGAAGACTGGGCGGCCGACTATGATCTCCTCCATGAATGCGGCGGTTGGCTCCGCCTTCACCTCGCCCTCGACCTTCTTCTTCCTCCCCATCTTGAGGAGCCACTCCCAGCCCGTGACGCCCAGCTTGTCGCAGGCGCCGTGGAGCTTGCGTGCCCTGCCGACGACACCGTCGACGACGACGATGAGTGCGCCGCCGCGCAGCCTATTCGTCTCGATTCCTGCGACGTCGCGGTAGTTGCTTACCTCGAACTGATCGGTGGCGACGCCGGTGGCTTCGACGGGTATCTGGCGTATCGCTGCTTCGAGGTCCTCATCCGTGACGTGATACTGGAAGCGGCGGACGGTGCGCTCGTAGAGGCGCACTTCTTCGATGAAGCGCTGTACTTGGTTCTCGCTGGGCTGGAACTTGTCTAGGCCGAGCTTCTTGCGGACGTGGTCGGCGACGACGAGTGTCATTGCCTGCGCCGTGCCTCCGGCGGGGCGTATGGGGCCCGCGAAGTATAGGCTGAGGTACTGTGTGCGGTCCGGGTTGGGCTTGATGACTATCTTCGGGAGGCCCTCGATTGGGGCAACTGTTACGCCCTCCGTCATGATGGCGAGGGCCGTGCGTATCGCCTGGTCGGCCGCCTTCTCCTTCTCGAAGCTGCCGAATCGGCCTAGGGTGACCTCCTCCGCGATCTTGAAGGCCATCTCCCGGCGGTCCATGCCCTCGAGTTCGCGCATGCGGGCGGTGAGGCCGGGGGGGCCGAGCATCTTCTCTACGCGC
>DUKA01000094.1 GCA_013329615.1 Candidatus Bathyarchaeota archaeon | reverse complement strand
CTGCCCTACTACAGGTTCAAGTGCACGATCCACGGCTACGTCGAGAACTACCCACAGGGATACGACGAGGCCCTCCTCTGCCCGCACTGCGACTAGTCTTATCTAACCCCACGCGTGTTTCAAGCTGGGCAGATTGATCAAGGCCATAACCTTCGACCTCTGGAACACGCTCATCGTCGAGAAGAGCTACACTGAGAAGAGGATCGAGATACTAGCCGATGCGCTCGGCGCCGAGGGGCAGAGGGTCAACTGGGAGGCACTGAGGTTCTCCTACTCCGCCGCCCAGAGGAGGCACGATGAGCTCTGGAGCAAGGAATACTGCCACTACCCGCTCGCGGAGAGGCTTGAATACACCCTGAAGGGCGCCGGCGTGGCACTCGGCCCCGCTTCGATGGAACGCTTGATGGAGAGATATGGCGAAATCATCCATGAGGACCCGCCCCTGTTGACCGCTGGCGCAGCCGATGTGGTCTCTCGACTCGCGCCCCGTTTCAAGCTCGGCATCATAAGCGACACCGGCGTGACCTCGGGCAACCAGATGAGGCGCTTCCTCGACAACTATGGCATACTGAGTCTCTTCACCACGACGGTATTCTCTGATGAGACGATGATATGCAAACCGCGCCGCGAGGCATTCGAGAGCGCCCTAAAGGGGCTAAATGTTGCACCCGGCGAGGCGCTCCACGTCGGCGACCTGTTGAGAACGGACGTGGCCGGTGCCAAGGCGGCCGGTATGAAGGGGGTTTGGCTGAAGGTTAAGGAGCCCGATGCACCGAATATGACCCCAGACTACACGATAATGAACCTGAGCGGGCTCCTCGAAATCCCGGAGATTGCGGAGAGGCTTTAGGGCTTCCCGGCGATCTTCACGGCTATGCGGTCCTCGTCGAACGTGTAGGGGTGCCCCGCCTCGTTCAACTCGGCGCAGGCCAGCTTGAGCCAGTCTCCGAATGAGCCCTTCGTCTTGTTGTCGGGGTCGAAGAGCGTGGCGTCAACGCCGTACTTGGATTTGGCGATTGGGCAGAGGATGTTTTTTGATGCCCAGTAGTCGAGTGCGACTGGGTCGGTGCTCGCGGCGATAATGTTCGCCTCAGTTGCGCCGTCGAATGGCGTCTTTGGTCCGGTGCCGGGCTTCGCGTTGACGCGTATGGCGTCGAGGACACTCAGCGTTGGTACACACGTCTCGGCCATGAGGGTGCCCATGCCGCCCTTGCCGACTGATGCGTGTGGCCGATGGCCGCGGGCAGCGGAGAGCTTGTCGCTGGGGACGCCCATGTAGTGCTTCACTGCGCCGGTCACGCCGTATATGAAGTGCGACTTGAGGACGGGGATGCTTATCACCTTGAGACGCCCGGCGTCGTACTTCTTCGCCGCTGGGTCCCATACCCCCCTCTTGAAGCTGACGAGTGAGCCGTGCAGCGTCCTGAACTTTGGGTAACTCGTGAGCATCCCGGTGAGGGGGTCGGCCCGCTCGGCCACGACGTAGCCGTCGTCCGCGTCCCCCTCCGAGTAGTCGCCCACCAGCTTCTCCGTGATCTCGTCCCAGAGGTACGTCGAGACCCTCCCGAGCGCGCCGAGTGAGTCCACTGCCTTCTGGGTCGACTGCGACCGATCCTCGGCATTGTTGACCTCGTATTCGAAACTACCCCCGTGGCTGGTGCTCCCGTACTGGGCCTGCCCATTGTCGGCTACAACAACCTCCCCAACGAAGCCGTCGGGGTGCGCCAGCACCGCCGCCACAATGGCCTTGACGAGGTCGGTGTTCGTCATCCCGCACTCGTCCCACTGGCTGTTCACCTTGACTAATACGACGTCGTCTCGCGCGATCAACCCCGTGGGACCCTGTAGGAGCCCCTTGGCCCTCGTCTTGTAGAACTTCAGACCTGATGCGTCCATGAGTTCGAGCAGAGTGTTGAAGGCGCCGTCGTTCCCATTTGCGCCTTCGACCGCGTAAACCGTGGAGGCGGGAGACTTCACCGCAGCCTTAGACTTCAACGGCAACATGAGGCAACAAGCGGACCCGCCGTTCTTCAACCCTTCGAGAAGCTTGATATCCCGCAACCTAAACTAAGCATTCTATCACGAGGATGATGGGTTGAAGTCAAAGCTCGGCATAGAGGTCATCGACGCCCACGCCCACTTCATGACCGCGGGATCGATCAAGGCATGGTCCCAGCGCGGACGCAGCATGGCAAGCTTCACGAAGAGGACGCAGACGCGCACGGACATGAAGAGCATCGAGTTACCCGACGAGAACTTCGACGCGGCAAAGAAGTGGGGCGACGAACTCGACCGCTACGGCGTAAGCAGCGTAGGCTTCATGATCGGGCCCGAGACATACGACGAGTTCATGGAGGCGCGGAAGAGGTACCCGGGCTACTTCCTCGGATACCTCAACGTCCAGCCCACTGACCCCGAGGCGCCGAAGAAGATCAGGCAGGCGGCCAAGGATGGCTTCTACGGAATCAAGCTCTACCCATCCACCTGGAGGGGCACACACGTCTACAGCGAGGAGCTCTACCCCATCTACGAGGAGGTGCAGAAGCAGAATATGGTCGTCTTCTGCCACTTCGGAGTGAGCATCGGCGGCGACGCAGACCTCCGTAGCGGCAACCCGATAGACATACAGATACCCGCGCGCGACTTCCCCGACACGAGCTTCATAATCGCCCACTTCGGCGCCGGCTTCTTCCGCGAGGTACTCCTCATGCAGTACCAGGCCGACAACGTCTATATGGACAGCAGCGGCAGCAACATCTGGTACAAGTACCTCCCCGAGGATCTCTCCGTCAAGGATGTCTTCCGCCATGCCCTGCGCGCCGGGGGACCGGATAAGATACTGTTCGGCACCGACTCTACCTTCTTTCCCCGGGGCTTCCGTTACAACATTCTGGAGGAGCAGTTCAACGCCCTGCAAAGCCTGAAGAAGGACGGCCTCGTGAACGACGAGGGCATCGCCAAGATTTTCAGCGGCAACCACAAGCGCCTGACCGGATACAAACCGAGGGAGTGAGATGCCGAGGAAAGGCCGACGAGGATATCCGACCGCCATCCTCATTGGCCTTGACAACCAATCCGCCAACATCTGGCTAATCTACAGCGAATCACTGAAACAAGGCAAAACGATCACGAAGAACGCCGACGACGAAAAATCGGCATACAAGCACAACGAGGAGATCATTGAAGCCATCAGAACACTACTACCCGAGGGCTTCAACCAACTCATCATAGCCTCAACGGAGAAATACACGCGAAAATCCGGCTTTATAGAGTACCTCAACCGCAGCCACGGCTGGCTCACCAAGAAACTCGCCGTAAAGGAGCTGGACAAGAAGGCGGTGACGAGAACCGATGTCCTTAAGCTCGTCAAGATGAATATGATACAGGAGAGCGTCAACGAGGCAGCCGTCGAGACGAATGAGATGATCATTGAGCGACTCGAGAAGGCGCTCAACGGTGGCCACACAATATACACCTTAAGGGAACTTGCGGGTGTCCTCGCGTCGGATAAGAGACCAAACCTAGTCCTCATCGCTGAGAGCTTCGACGCGGCCAACCGATCCAGCAGACTATATCAGAGCACCATACAGAAGGCGAGGAACATGGGGGCAACTGTTAGCATCATGAAGCCTGACACCGCCGCTGGTGCGAGACTTGAACAGCTCGGCGGATTCGTCTGCGTAATACGGCGGTAACCGCCAAACTCTAAATATCTTTTCCCTGCAAGCTGAGGATAACCCCCTTATAATATTCATAAAAGGAATTAGTTATTTACATCATTAGAGAACAACATCAACGACTACGCCGCGGCAAAAAGATTGAATTACTCTCAGATAGAGCGAGAAAGAAACACTAAAGCTCGTCTAGGAAGGCGTGTGCCTTTTCGAGGAACTGGCTAGGGATGTAGGTATCAGCCGTGGGCACACCCATCTTCCTCAGCTTATCTATCGCGGAAGCCGTGTACGGCCTAAATATCTCCTTGTGGGCGAGAGGGCTTATTCCCGCGAAGACCCGGATGCCGTCATCGAGCATGTTTCTGATGACCTCATAGTTCTGCATGTTCTCGATGTCGTCTTTTCCCGGGTCGGTGAGGACGAAGTCGCTGAAGTAGAAGCAGATGCGGTCGCTCCTCTCTGAGGCCTCAATGAGCTGGTCGTACGCCCACTGTATGCTCTTGTTCGGCACCGTGCCGCCCCAGGTCGAGCCGTCTATCGTGCCGCGGAACCTGAACTCCATCTGCGTCGTCGTCATCGTGATCATGTCGAGCATCTGCTCGAGGACGGGCTCCAAGTCCATCTCGTCCGTGAGGTCCTTGATGACGTGACTGTTGCTTTCGTAGAGTATGAGGCCCCACTTGTCGTTGCGAAGCCCCCACATGAGGGGGATGAGGCTTAGGATGCTGTAGTTGACGGAGTTTATGCCCTCAAAGTCGTAGAACATCGTGTTGCTGATGTCTTGGATGTAGACGATGCTCCTGTTCTTCTTCTTGCGCTTGAGCATCATGAAGTCCTCGGGCCTTATTTCTTCGAGTTTTCTTCCGAGGTCTATGATGTTCTCGAGGCTGCGGTCCTCGTCGATTAAGTCAGTGTCTTCGCCGGGCTGGAAGGGGCGTATCGAGGCAATCCTGCTCCAGTCGTCCTTCCTCTCCAGTTCCCTGCCCAGCTTCATGAGGCGCTCCTTGAGCAGGTGGGCGAGGAGCTTGCGCATCTTCTCGTCCCGCTCCTCCTTGAAGGACTTGGCGCCGAACTTTAGTATCCTGTCCTCGCCGGGGCCGACGCCGATGTCCGGCTTGTTGCTCAACTTTTTGAACTGGTCGGGGCCGGCGATGCTGGGGTTGTCGTTGACTATGTTCTGCTCGAGCCCCTTGGCGTGCGGTGTGACGTAGACCTCCTGGCTCTTCTTGCTGAGCAGGCTCAGGAGCTGATCCCCGTCCATGTCTTCCTGTGGCTCCTCCTCATACTCGTTGATATTCGTGAGAATATCCAGGGCTATCTTCTCCGCCATCTTCTGGTTGTCGACCTGGCTGGTGATGATGGCGGCGCGCAGCAGGTCGGTGAAAGTCAGGCAGCCGTTCCTCATGTAGCCGGGGAGAAGGATCTTGCCCATGTTGATGCTCTGGCGTGGACTGGGCTTCTCGATGACCTCCCTGCTCCTTCTCATACGCTCTATGAACTCGGGTATGAAGTAGTTAGCGTAGTGGAAGGGGTACTCCAGGGAGGAGGCGGACATCTCAGCCTAGGACCTTCTTGATTATCTCGTCGACGACCTTCCCAACCGTCTTACCTTCCTCGCCGCGGACCTTCATCTCCTTCGCGAGAACGGCGGGGGCGAAGAACCTGATGGCTGCGTCCTCGGTCTCGAAGCGGTCGATGTACTTGTTGATGAGCCTCGTGAGGTAGATGCCGCTGCGTGGCGAGGCGGGGATCTCAAGCACGGAACTGTCCCTCGTGGCCTTGACGATCTCGTAGATCTTGTCTAGGGCGCTGACGGGGAGACTGAAGGCGGGGGTGTTCTCCTTTATGATCTCAAGCTCCGTCTCCTTCGTCGGGTAGGTTAGCCTGATCCAGCAGCCGATGCGGTCGACGAGCACTTTGCTGAGGCGGTAAGTTCCGGAGGTCTCGATGGGGTTCTGCGTCGCGACGAAGGCGAAGCTCTCCTGCGCCTTCACCATCCCTAGGGGGAAGAGGTGGTAGTGCCTCTCCTCGAGGGGGGCGATGAGGCTGTTCTGGCAGAACTCGGTGGCGCGGTTGAGTTCGTGTGCGACGAATAGGCCGCCCTCGACCATGGCGCGTATGAGTGGGCCGGGCTCGAAGCTGCTTATGTTCCTACCGCTGCGGACGACGAGTGCCGGGTCGAAGCTGCCTATGAGACGGCTCGGCGTTACATTCTCGTCGAAGAAGACCTCGTGGAAGCTGCGCCCCGTGTCCTCCGCGACTTTTCTGGCGAGTAGGCTCTTGCCGACGCCGGGTGGACCGACGAGGCAGGGGGTGATGCCCGTGTCGAGGGCGTCCTTCAGGAGGCTGTAGGCAGTCTCATACTGCCCCTTGAGTACAACTGGGTGCTCTATGCGTATGTTCTCGACGATGCTCTTCTCGAGCATCTTGCGGAAGCCCTGCTCCTTCTCCGCCATCAAGGTTAGTCCATCAACCAATACCAAGCCTTAATTTAAATCTTCAACCCACGACAAAAAGGCGGCGATTACTTATAGCTACCCCGCTTCATGATCGCATCATCCTTTTTTCCTCCATTTTTGCGGTAATAAATGATAATTACACAATTACTAGATGTAAAACAAGTACATACTCACGCAAGATCATGCAACTTGAACGATAAAGGGTATAAATATTAAGCATTTTTAACACTATACGCCACATTTTTATGCATTATGCCAGATTTTATTCTTTTATCGTGAGTTTTTTTCATCAGTTGATTATTTCGTAGTCAAGCTTTAAATCCTCCTTCGCTGACTCTTTACGGAATCGTTACTCTTTCAACAGCAAGAGCTAGAGTGGTAACGAATCACTGAGGGAAAATGACCCGTGATTGAGATAAGGTTGCACGGCAGGGGCGGCCAAGGGGCCGTCACCGCCTCTAGGATCATCGCCACGGCAGCCTATGAGGAGGGCAAGTACAGTCAGGCCATCCCCATGTATGGCACCGAAAGGCGTGGAGCACCCCTAACCGCATACGTCCGCATCGACGACGTACGCGTGAGGGAGAGGGAACTAGTACACACACCCGGCATCAGTCTCTGCTTTGACCCACTGCTCAGCCTGCAGCAGGCTGTCGCTAACGACCTTCTACCAAACGGTCAGGTACTGCTTAACGCCCCGTTCGCACCCGATAAGAGCGAGCTCGCGGGCAACATCAACATCGCCACAGTCGACGCAACCAGCATCGCGCTGGAGACTCTCGGCAGGCCCATCACGAACACCGCTATGCTAGGCGCATTCGCCAAGGCGACGGGCGTCGTGAAGCTCGAGTCCATCGAGAAGGCCATCAAGAAGTACTTCCCCGGAAGGCTAGGCGACATGAACATCGCCGCCGTCAGGAAGAGCTACGAGAAGGTCTCCCCCTGGGTCCCCGCGAAGAACAAGGTCGCCCCCAAGATGCAGGTCGACCTCAACGTCGGCGGGTACGGTACCCTTAAGGACGTCAGCAGCTGGCGCGTCTTCTACCCCGTCGTGAACGAGGAGAAGTGCATCGGATGCAAGACGTGCTGGATCTTCTGCCCAGAGGCAGCCCTCGAGTGGAAGGCGAACAACAAGCCCGCGATGGTTGACCGCGCCTGCAAGGGCTGCGGTGTCTGCGCAAACGAGTGCCCAGTCAAGGCCATCGAGATGAAGAGGGTGGAGATCTAAGGAGGATAATGAAATGTCATACGAAGTTATGGTCGGTAACAAGGCGACAGCAGTCGGCTGTAAGCTCGCACGCGTAAAGGTCGCGGCGGTCTTCCCAATCACCCCGCAGACAACGATCACAGAGTACCTATCCGAGATACACGCCTCGGGCGACCTGCCCAACTTTGAGTTCATCAACGCCGAGGGTGAACTGAGCAGCCAGGTCATAGCACAGGCTGCTGAGGCCACCGGCGCACGCAGCTTCACATGCACCTCGGGCCCAGGCCTCCTCTACATGCACCACCCGATGCAGGAGACGGCCAGCAAGAGGCTACCCCTCGTCATGGCGGTCGTCCACCGCGGCGTGAAGAGCATGCAGCCAGACCACAGCGACCTCATGTCGCAGCAGTGGCAGGGCTGGCTCCACCTCTACGTGGAGAACGCACAGGAGATACTCGACACCACAATCATGGCCTACAAGATCGCGGAGGACAAGAGGATACGCCTCCCGGTCGCGATGGGCTACGACGGCTACGTCCTCAGCTACACGGCCGAGCCAGTCGAGATCCCCGCACAGGAGGACGTCGACAAGTTCCTCCCGCCCTACAAGCCTATGCCAGGCATCTTCCCCGTATCTGATAAGGATGACAAGTGGCGCGACTTCGAGGCTAACCCCAAGACGTTCGGCGCCGGCTGGGGTGAGGGTGACCCCATGAAGCCATGGCAGATGCACAACGAGGCTGCACTCAACGGTGAGACCGTCATCAAGGAGGTCTTCGCCGAGTGGGGCAAGAAGTTCGGTCGCACATACGGCAACGGCATGATCGAGCAGTATCGCGTCGAGGGCGCAGACTGCGTCATCACCGCGATGGGCACGATTGCCGGAACCGCCATGGCGGCGATCGACAAGCTCTGGGCCGACGGCAAGAAGGTCGGGCTCGTGAAGATCAGGAGCTTCCTGCCCTTCCCGAGGAGCGACTTCCAGGCCATCGCCAAGAACGTGAAGGCCATAGGCGTCTTCGACCGCAGCTGCCAGCCGGGCATGTGGGGCCCCGTCTACCACCAGATGAGGAGCACCCTCTACGACGAGGCGAAGAAGACCCCCGTCATCGGCTTCATCGGCGGCCTCAGCGGAAAGGAGGTACGCGTAGCCGACATGTACAAGATAGGCGAGAAGACCTTAAAGGTCGCGCAGGGTGGGAAGCCGGAGGCTCCCATCCAGTGGGTGTAGGAGAGGTAATGTAAAATGAGTGCAAGTATGAAGATGACGAGAGCCCAGGTTCCCATGGATGAGATGGTCCTTGTACCGGGCAGCACCTGCCAGGGTTGCGGTGCCGCCATGGCGGCGAGGCTCACATTCAAGGTCCTAGGCCCCAACCTCATCAGGCACGGAATCCCGTGCTGCCCCGACCACGTCTCGAAGCACCCCCGCGCAGGGTCAGTGTTCGAGGCAGGCGGCTCCTCCTTGACGGGTACCTCCCGCGCGCTAAAGGCGCTGGGCAGGACCGACATCAAGGCGGTCGCCTTCTACGGTGACGGCGGTACCTACGACATCGGCTTCCAGGCACTCTCAGCGGCTGCTGAGAGGAATGAGAACATCCTCGTAATCACGAAGGACAACGAGGCATACATGAACACGGGCGGCCAGAGGAGTGGCGGTACACCGAAGTACGCGGAGACCACCACGAATCCGGTCGGTCCCAAGAGCAGGGGCAAGGGCGAGCCGAAAAAGAACATCCCAATGATCTTCGCGGCACACTACGTCCCCTACATCGCGACCGCCTCGGTAGCCTTCCCGGAGGACCTCATGCAGAAGGTCAAGTACGCCAAGGACATCGAGGGCTTCAGGATGATACTCATCCAAGCCCCGTGCCCCGTCGGATGGCGCTTCGACCCAGCCAAGACGATCGAACTCGCGCGCGCGGGCGTCCAAGCGGGCGTCTGGCCGCTCTACGAGATAGAGCACGGCACCAGTTTCAAGCTCAACTATAAGCCGAAGGAGCTGAAGCCCGTGAGCGAGTACCTGAAGCCTCAGAGCCGCTTCCGCCACATGACGGAGGCCGAGGTTAACGAGGTTCAGGGCAACGTCACGACCAACTGGGCGAGACTCCTCAAGGCAGACGAGATGAAGACGGTAGTCCTCTAAGACTACCAAACCCTTTTTCATTTTCACAAGCCTAGCGGTAGCTGGGCAATTTTTTCCTAAAGTTTATCCGGTGTTGGACGCCCGTCTCTGCGTCATGTCGCTGCTGGATCGGCTCAAGGGGGGCCTGCCGGGGAGGTTTTACGCCGTCTCCTTCGCGGGGTTCCTCTGGGAGATGGGCCTGTTCATGACGCAGCCGATACTGACGCTCCACTATCTCAACCTCGGCGCCTCGATCCTCTTCATCGGCCTTATACTGAGCCTCCAGGCGTTCCTGCTCATATTCCTCAGGCTGCCCTTGACGATCGTCGCCACGCGTGTCGGGGAGAAGCGGATGCTCGCCATCAGCTTCGTCGCCCAGACAATACAGCTCGCCCTGATAGGCTTCGCTCGGAGCCCTGAGTGGCTCTACTTCATACCCATAGTGCAGCTGGTCGCTACGGGGACGTTCTTCCAGCTTATTACGTCGATGAACAGCAATCAGGCGCCCCCGGAGAGGCAGGGGGATGCACTAGGTAGGCATATGACGATCGTCTCGGCGGGGATGTTTCTCGGCCCTGCGCTCTGTGGGCTGCTCGTTGAGCCCCTCGGGTACTCAAACGTCTTTCTCGTCGCCGCCCTCTTCCCCTTGGTCG
>DUKA01000019.1 GCA_013329615.1 Candidatus Bathyarchaeota archaeon | reverse complement strand
TCGGGATGGTCTTCCAGAAGCCGAACCCGTTCCCGAAGAGCATATACGAGAACGTGGCCTTCGGCCCCAAGATACACGGCGCCGAGGGAAAGGAGGAACTAGACGCGATCGTCGAGAAGAGCCTCAGAGGCGCGGCGCTGTGGGACGAGGTAAAGGACCGCCTGAACGAAAACGCATACAGCCTCTCGGGCGGCCAACAACAGAGGCTCTGCATAGCAAGGGCACTCTCAATCGAGCCCGAGGTAATACTGATGGACGAGCCCTGCAGCGCCCTCGACCCCATCGCCACAACAAAGATCGAGACACTGATGAGGCAGTTGAAGGACAACTACACTGTGGTGCTTGTCACGCACAACCTCCAGCAAGCCGCGAGGGTGAGCGATATGACTGCCTTCATGTACATAGGCGAGGTAATAGAGTTCGGGAACACGCGGGGAGTCTTCGAGAACCCCCGCAACGAACTGACGGAGAACTACATAACGGGGAAGTTTGGGTGATTTGAATGGCTAGACCACTGGATCAGGGCATTACGAGGATTAAGAGCCTCATAATCAAGATGGGGCGACTCACCGAGGACTCCCTCAAGCTCGCCTTGGAGGGATTCGCGAAGAAGGAGGACGTCAACGTCCAAGTGAAGGCGTGGTCTAATACGATCCTGATACTATCCGAGGAGGTCGAGGACCGCGCCACGGAGCTGATCGCGCTCCAGCAACCCATGGCGGGGGACCTACGCACACTAAAGGCCTACATTAAGATCGCCTACGACATAGAAAGGTACAGCAGATACGCCCTCGACATCTCCGACATCCTCAACAGACTTGAGGAGTGGCCCCCGTTCAAGGGTGAGCTGAAGCTCGATGAGATGGCGGAGAAGACCCTCGCTACTGTCGAAATCTCTATACGCCTCATCGAGGCGATGGATGAGAAGCTCGTCTTCGAGCTATCCAAGCTGGAGGCGGAGACGGATGAGCTGTATTACGGGAACCTCGCCGTCTTGGCGAAGGCGAAGAAGACCGACCACAGGACGATCATCGCCTACACGTTGACTATCAGGTACCTTGAGAGGATAGCCGACCACGCAAGCTACATCGCGGAGTCTCTAACATACGCCGCGACGGGCAGACGCATAACGCTCCGCTAAACCGTTTTAACCACCGGCACCGACGATTCAATCTGAACCTCATATGAAATACGACATCGCGAAGCTCAGGAAGGGCTCGGAGGCGATTCACGATTACGTCTCCGCACCTAGTAAGGCGAAGGACGCCTTCGTAAAGAGGCGCGCCGAGTACAAACTAGACGCCGCGGCCGTCAATGAGTTGAAGAAGAGGTCGAAGGAATACGCGGTCATAGTCTTCACCGCCGAGTGGTGCCCCGACTGCATAAGGAACGTCCCCGTATTGGACCTGATAGCTGAGGCCACGGGCTTAGAGGTCAGGGCCTTCGGCCACATAATGAGGGACGCCAAGAGCAACACCCGTAAGTGGGCAGTCCCACCGAGTCCCCCCGAGGTCGACGAGTTCAACGTCCCAAAGATACCCCTCATCGTGGTGCTCAAGAAGGACGGCGAGAAGGCGGGTGAGATAGTCGAGAACCCGCCCCCCGGCAAGACCGTTGAGCAGGCGCTCCTCGACATCATGAAATAGCCCAAATTTTTAACCACCGTTGACTATACTCATGACTGGTAAGCCATGAAGGAAGGGACCATCTACCGCAGCTTCACAGCACGCAACGGCAGAAAAGTGACGCTGCGTGCCCCCAAGTGGGGCGACCTAGACGACATGCTCCAGTTCATCAACAGCCTAGTCGAGGAGAAGGCCATGATCATGATGAACGAGAAGCAGACACGCGACTCCGAGATAGGCTGGCTAAGCACGCTCCTCGGCAGCGTCGAGAAGGATAAGATGGTCGCCGTCGTCGCCGAAGTCGATGGCAGGTTCGCGGGCAGCTGCGAGATAACACCCAAGAGGGGCTACCTGTCCCACCTCGGCTCCCTCGGGATAAGCCTCGTCGCCGACTACCGCGATGCAGGTATAGGGCAGGAGATGATGCTCGAGGCCGAGAGGCAGGTAAAGCGCCTCGGCGTCGAGGTCGTCGATTTGGAGGTCTTCGAAGAGAATGCCCGCGCCATACACACCTACGAGAAGGTCGGCTACAAGATCACAGGCAGGATACCCGACGGAGTAAAGTACGGGGGCGATTACATGGACGCCCTCATCATGACGAAGCGCATAGCTTAGTCAAGCAACCTTTTTATCCACACTGAACATTAGGAAAGTCGGGAATAGGGATGGTCGTGTATCAGCCGGACTGGGCATTAGCCTAAGCGAGACAGCGGACACCCTAGACCCCAGAAAGCTTCTAAACCGGGCAGGCTTCAGGGATAGCCCATACGCCACGCCCGGCAGGAGGCAACGAAATTGAGCGCAGACAACAAGAACGACAACATGGTTGTGACCCCGTGGGAAGTAAAGGGTGACATCGACTACGGAACGCTCGTACAGCGCTTCGGCACCCAGCCGCTCACGGAGGAGCTAAAGGAGAGGATCGCCAAACACGCGGGCTTCATGCACATGCAGCTCCGCAGAAACGTATACTTCAGCCACAGGGACCTAGACTGGTGGTTGAACGAGTACGACGCGGGGCGCCCTGTCGGCCTCTACACGGGCCGCGGTCCCTCGGGCGGCGTCCACTTAGGCCACCTGCTGCCATGGTTCTTCTGCGCCTACCTCCAGAAGGCATACAACGCCAAACTCTACTTCCAGATGACCGACGACGAGAAGTTCCTCCACCGGGAGGACCTGACCCTCGACGAGACCATCGCCTACTCCTACGACAACGCGCTGGACGTGATCGCCTGCGGCGTCCAGCCGGAACTGACGCACATCTTCAGCGACACCGACCACATAGGGCACATCTACAAGCTGGGGCTCCAGGTGTCGAAGAGGATCACGATGAGCACGGTGAAGGCGGTATTCGGCTTCACCGACTCGGACAACATCGGTCTCACGTGGTACCCGGCGCTTCAGGCGATGACGTGTTTCCTGCAGAGCTACCGCGAGGGCAGGAACGTCGCGTGCCTCATACCCGCCGCCATAGACCAGGACCCATACTGGCGCATGACCCGCGACATCGCGGAGAAGATGGGGTACACGAAGCCGACGCAGATACACAACAAGTTCCTACCGCCGCTCACGCAGGGGGGCAAGATGAGCGCAAGCCAGCCCGAGTCCGCTATCTTCACCACGGACGTGCCGGAGAAGGCGGCGAAGAAGGTGATGGCCGCATTCACCGGGGGCAGGGAGACGATAAAGCTCCAGAAGGAGCTCGGCGGCCGCCCCGAGGTATGCAACATCTACGCATACTACTACTACCTCTTCGAGGAGGACGACGCCAAACTCATCGAGGTAGAGCAACAATGTAAATGCGGCGCCCTCGTCTGCGGAGACTGCAAGGCACGCCTAGCCAAGATGGTCAAGGCGTTCCTCGTCGACTTCCAGACCAAGAGGGATAAGGCGAAGGACAACCTCGCCGACTACCTCATCAAGTAGCACCTTTTTTTGAAAAAGGATAAAACCTCCTGCAAGAATTATTCCCCCATGAATTCTAACCTGCAGAAGACGTACGACGAACTTCTAGCGAAGGCGAAGGAACTCGCCGTCCTCCAATCCACGCAGACCATCATAAACTGGGACATGGAGACGAAGATGCCGCCGAAGGCGCTCAACCTCCGCAGCCAACAGGTCGCCCAGCTGGAGGTCATCGCCCACAAGATGCTCACCGACCCCGCCCTCGGAAAGACCATCGAGGGCATCGAGAAGGATCCCGCCTACTACGAGCTCGACAAGGCCCAAAAGAGGAACGTCTACCTCACCAAGAAGGCGTATGATGAGAACACGAAACTGCCCGAGGAGCTGGTCTTCGAGATGGCAAAGCAGCAGACCATAGCCGTCGGCGTCTGGAAGAAGGCGAAAGCGGCCAAGGACTACAAGATGTTCAAGCCGGAGCTGAAGAAGATGATAGAACTCCGTGAGAAGACCGCGAACATCCTCATGGATGTCAAGGGCACGAAGACGCCCTACGACGCCTTGCTAGACATATTCGAGTCGAAGATGACGGCGGACAAGACGACCAAGGTCTTCGACGCCATGCGCGTCGGCCTCATCGACGTGATGAAGAAGGTTGAGAAGGCGGGCAAGCCGGACACCTCGATACTCGGCCGCCCCGTCCCAATCGAGACCCAGAGGAAGATCAGCGAAGCAGCCATGGAATTCATAGGCTACGACACGAAGAGCCCCAACGCCGGCGGGCGCCTCGACGAGACCGAGCACCCTTTCACGACGGGTTACTACGACGACGTCCGCATAACAACGCACTACCACGAGGACAGGTGGGCCTCCAGCCTCTACAGCGTCCTACACGAGGGAGGCCACGCGATGTATGAACAGGGGCTACCCCATGAGTGGATGTATCAGCCAATCGGCAGCGCCGCCAGCTTCGGCATACACGAGAGCCAGAGCCGATTCGTCGAGAACATGGTCGGCCACAGCCCCGAGTTCCTAAGCTACATGCTGCCTAAGCTCAAAAAAATAGTCGGCAAGCCCCTCAGGGGCGTGAAGCTGGCCGACTTCCTCGCAGCCGTCAACGTCGTCGAACCGAGCAAGATCAGGATAGAGGCCGACGAAGTCACCTACGGCCTCCACATCATAATCCGCTTCGAGATGGAGCGCGACATCTTCGCCGGAAAGCTCAAGGTCGACGAGCTGCCACACGCGTGGAATGAGAAATACGACAAGTACCTCGGCGTCGAGATCGAGAACGACTCGGAGGGCGTGATGCAGGACACTCACTGGGCGAGCGGCTACTACGGCTACTTCCCAAGCTACGCCCTAGGCAACATCTACGGAGGCATGTTCCTCAAGAAGCTCAAGAAGGACCAGCCGACGTGGAAGAAAGAACTCAAGAAGGGCAACTTCACGCCCGTGAAGAGCTGGATGATCGAGAACGTCCACAGCAAGGGCAACCTCTACGACCCAGCCGACCTAGTAAAGGAGGTCGCCGGCGAGAACCTCACAGTTAAGCCCTTCATTGCGTACCTTGAGAAGAAATACGGTAAAATCTACGGCTTCTAGCCGCCTCTCCCATTTTTACTCTCAAAAAATATAAAACGCCTATTCCCAGTACTTCATCCATGTCCGCGAACCTGAAGAAGTCTTATGGTGAACTCCTCGCGAGGTGCAAGGACGTCTACGTCCTCCAGTCCGCGATGGGCATAATTTACTGGGACATGCAGACGAAGATGCCCCCGGCGGGCGTCGCCCTGAGGGGGCAGCAGACATCACTGCTGCAGGTCACGCAGTACAAGATGGTCACCGACTCGGCCTACGGGAAGCTCATAGACGGCATCATGACCGACCCGGGCTACGCCAAGATGAGCTACCCGGAGCAGAGGAACGTCAAGCTCGCAAAGAAGGTTTACGACGAGAACGTGAAGATACCCGAGTCGCTCGTCGCGGAGCTCGCCAAGCAGAGGGCCACCGCCATCAACACGTGGAAGAAGGCAAAGGCGGCCAAGGACTACAAGCTGTTCAAGCCCGAACTTGAGAAGAACATCGAACTGATGAAGAAGAGGGCAGATATACTGATGAAGGTCAAGGGCACGAAGACGCCCTACGACTCGCTGCTCGATAGCTACGAGCCCGGCATGTATACGAGGGAGACGACGGAGCTCTTCGACGACCTCAAGGAGGGGCTCGTTGTCCTCCTCGCCAAGGTGAAGAAGACGAGCTTTACCCCTGACTCATCCATTCTCACGGCGCCCGTGCCGGTCGAGAAGCAGTGGAAGATGGCGGAGATGGCGCTCGACTTCATAGGCGTCGATATCAAGAGCCCCAACGCGTGGGCGCGCCTCGACACCACGGAGCATCCATTCACCTCGGGCTACTACGACGACGTCCGCGTCACCACCCGCTTCACCGAGAACTGGTGGCCAAGGAGCCTATTCACGGTGCTCCACGAGGGCGGGCACGCAGTCTACGACAGGAACTACCCGAAGGACTACAAGTTCCAGCCCATAGGCGACCGGTGCAGCCACGGAATCCACGAGAGCCAGAGCAAGTTCCTAGAGAACATGGTGGGCAGGAGCCCAGAGTTCCTTGCCTACGTCCTCCCCATCCTGAAGAAGATGGTGGGCAAGCCGTTCCGGGGTATGAAGACGAGGGATTTCGTCGCTGCTGTGAACAGGGTGCAGCCAACCGCCCTCAGGGGGCAGGCCGACGAGATCACCTACAGCCTGCACATCATAATCCGCTTCGAAATGGAGCGCGACATCTTCGCCGGAAAGATCGACGTCGACGATCTTCCAACCGTCTGGAATAAGAAGTACAAGGAGTACCTCGGCGTCGTCGTCAAAGATGACAGCGAGGGCGTGATGCAGGACACCCACTGGGCGGGCAACAGCTTCGGCTACTTCCCAAGCTACGCCATAGGAAACGTCTACGACGGCATGTTCGTCAAGAACCTCCGAAGAGACGTCCCCGACTACCGGAAGGCTCTCCGAAGCGGTGACAGCAAGCCAGTCATCAAGTGGCTCAGCGAGAACGTGCAGAGAAAGGGCAACTTGCTCAACCCGCCCGAACTCATGAAGGAGGTCTGCGGCACAAAGGTCACCGTAAAGCCCTACCTGAGCTATCTTGAGAAGAAGTTTGGGAAGGTCTACGGCTTCTAACCCCATTTTTCGACTTAATTATAAGCAGCCGAGCCCGTGTCTAGCCTTGTGAGCGTCCCCGAGGAGCTTCGCAGCCGTTACGTGAGGCAGCGCTACAGGCTCGTGGGCGCACACAGCGCAGTGAAAACGTGCACGTGGGTAGGTAAAGCGCTGCGCACCTCGGGAGCAGAGTATTGTTACAAGCAGCGGTTCTACGGTGTGCCCACTCACCGGTGCCTGCAGATGACGCCGAGCCTCGGTCACTGCACGCAGAGCTGCATATTCTGCTGGCGCGCCACCCCGGAGACACTCGGCGTCGGCTGGGAGCAGACGCAACCCATCAGGGGCGGAGACGACCCCGACGCCATCGTGGAGGGCGCCATCGCAGCGCATCGCAAACTTATCTACGGCTGGGGGGGCAATGAGAGGGTCACCGAGCAGTACCTCAAGGAGGCGCTGGAGCCCGTCCACGCCGCGATAAGCCTCGAGGGGGAGCCAACTCTCTACGACCGCCTCGGCGACCTCGTGGCGAGCTTCAAGGCGCACGGCTTCCGCAGTGTCTTCATAGTCACAAACGGCACAAAGCCGGAGGCACTCGCGAACCTAGGCAGCGAGCCTAGCCAACTCTACGTCAGCCTCTGTGCCCCCGACGAAGAGACATACGAAAAGACGTGCCGCCCCATGATCCCCGGCGCTTGGGAGAGGGTGAGGGAGACCCTTGAACTACTACACAGCTTCAGATGTCCAACCGTCATACGTCAGACCCTCGTTCCCAAGTTAAACATGAATAACATCAAGGGTTACGCAAAACTCGCCATCAAGGCCGAACCAACCTACATCGAGCCCAAGGGCGCCATGAGCGTCGGCTTCGCCCGTCAACGCTTCGCCTACGAGGACATGGCTAACTTCGAGGACATCAAGGCGTTCGCAGTGAAACTCTCCGAGGAGACCGGCTACGCCGCGATAGACGAGCAGTACGAGAGCAACATAGTCCTACTCAGCCGGTTGAAGAGGCCGATAAACCTCTACGCCTAAAGGTTTTAAACCACCGCCACCCGTAGGGTCCACCAATGATAGTGAAGATAGGCGTCAAGACGCTTTCCGACCAACTCGTAGCCTACCAGGAACTAAAGCCGGGGGAGAACGAGGCTGAAGCGTTCGCGAAGCTCAACGCCGAGGCACATGAAAAGGGCGTCAAGGTCAGCGACCCCACGATGATCATATACTATGACCCCAAGGAGACGAATTCGTGCCGCAGGGAGGTCCTCGTACCCGTAAACAGGGACGCCCTCGGTCTTAAGACGAAGAAGCTGCCACCAATACGCGCCGGCTTCGTCGTCTACTCAGGAGTGAGCCACCCCGCCGAATACTACTATGGGGAACTCATGAAACATCTCAAGGATCGCGGCCTGAAGCCTGTGACGAGCAATTTCTGCAGCATGGAGGCCGTCTACCAGCCCGACACCTTCGGGCTAAGCGCGGGGAGCTTCATAGACGAGGACGCCCAGGAAGTCTGGACGACTGAGATCCTCGTGCCTGTAGAGGGCTAAACATTTTAACGAGCCCCCTGCATTCTCTGAGCGGGCGACTGTAGTCTAGTGGTTAGGATTCTGGCCTTCCAAGCCAGTAACCCGGGTTCAAATCCCGGCGGTCGCACCAAAAACTGTCACCACCCGCGACATACACACCGTTATAGCGGTTACTTTCAGCAGTCATTATCCGGTAACCAGTCATGAGTGGGGTTGAGGAGAAGGAAGTCATCAAGGGCATGCTGAGGGAACCCTCGGCCCCCGAGATACTCAAGCACAGGAGGCGGGACGCCGAGTTCCTCGGCTTCCTCACGAGGCCGGGGTGGAGGGGCGAACTGCCCTACTACAGGTTCAAGTGCACGATCCACGGCTACGTCGAGAACTACCCACAGGGATACGACGAGGCCCTCCTCTGCCCGCACTGCGACTAGTCTTATCTAACCCCACGCGTGTTTCAAGCTGGGCAGATTGATCAAGGCCATAAC
>DUKA01000229.1 GCA_013329615.1 Candidatus Bathyarchaeota archaeon | reverse complement strand
GTCGTGTGACCTTGTTGATAGTGCAGCCCATGTTGATGTCGACGTAGGCGAACCCGAGCCCTTCGACCACCTTCGCCGCACCCGCCATGTGTTCGGGGTCGAATCCGACGAGTTGCACGCCCTCGCAGCGTGCCCCCTCAACCCTCTCGAGCATCTGCTTTGTCTTCGAGCCACCGTGAACTATGGCGGAGGCGCTGACCATCTCGGTGACCAAGAAGGGTGGATCGAAGTCCGCCATGACGCGCCGGTATGGGTAGTCGGTGTAGTCGGCGAGCGGAGGCAGAAGAAGCCCCGCCTCCCTTATCCTCCCCGCGAACCCGGCGTGACCCACGGCGCCCACACCCTACTTGCTTACTCGCGACGCTCCCCCGTATAATAGCGTTCGCGAAGCCATCTAGAGGAAATTAGTTTTTAACCACCGCTTCCCAAGGAAAACCGATCACAGATGAACCTAGACAAAACGATAAAGAAGTACATGAAGAAGGAGCCACTCTTCGTCTCACCCACCCACACACTTGGCGATGTAGCCGAAGCCATGGGCAAGGAGAGGAAGGACATCGCAGTCGTCAAGGATAAGAAGGGCGAGGTACAGGGCCTCGTCACAAGCCACGACCTCTTCGACGCGTTGAGGACGTGGGTCCTGCAGAAGGACATGCTCGAACAGATACCCAGCGAGATCCGCGAGCTCAAGGTCGCCAACATCATGAAGGGTGCCTACACGAAGGAGTTCATGGAGGCGTGCGGCCTCACAGGCACAAACGTCTGCATAACACTCGGCGAGGACGACACAATCGCCAACGCCATAAGGGTCATGGCCGTGACGGGCCTCGACCACATCCTGATAAGCGGCGAGGGCGGAGTCATCGGCACTCTGAGCGATGACGACCTCGTCAAGGCCTTCGTCGACTAGGGGCGTATTACCCCTACGCCGTCTTTATACTCGATCTCTGTGCCGTAGAGCTTCGACAGGCGGCTGAGGTCGTCTATTATCTTCTTCGCCTGCTTCCCCTTGGCGAGCCGCGGCACACCCGCAGTCGTCCTCTGATCGGCGAGCGGCTTCTTCGGATCGTAGTCGAGAACGATGGGTATGCAGCGTATCTCCTTGAGCTTGCCCCCAGCGTAGTCGATCTCAGCGACGAAGCTCTCCCAATAGCTCGGGTCCTCGAAGAAGACGGCGGGCGGCGCCTCGCGCTTCTCGTAGAGCTCCACCGTGGACTGCTCCCCGGTGAGGCCCCAGAGGTCGAAGAGGTCACCCGGCTGACGTCTGATCAGGGTGCTCTGGAAGACGAAGTTGCCTAGACTGTAGAATATGGGTTTGCCCTTGTAGATCTCTATGCCCCTCATGACGTGCGGCCCGTGGCCGAGGTAGCTGTGTGCGCCGGCGTCTATCACCTTGTGCGCGAACTCCTTTACCTCCTCCGGCGGGAGGTCGAGCTTCCTGTAACCCTTTGGTGGGTGGACGCCCTGGAAGTGGTCGTGCATGCTGAAGAATACCCAGTCGCTAAGCTGGCAAGCGTCCTTTACGGCGCGCAGGTTGCCCTCGACGTCCGCCTTCCTCGGCACGTACTCGCGCCGCGTCTCGGCGCCCTTCATGAACTTGGTCTTCCTGTCGGGGAACCTGATGAAGGTTGGTTCGTTCACGAAGATATCCGCGGCGTGGTCGACGTCGACTACGATCCTCTTGAACTGCTCCCACTGCTCGGGCCTGAGGTGGTAGACGGTGTCGAGGTGGAACGGGTTTATGCCGGGGCGGCCGGCGACGTCCTTCCTCGCGTGGCTCGCGATGCAGAGGTCCCAAGTGCACGCCGAAACGAAGCTAACGACGCCGCTGGGTGTATCGACGAAGGCGGGCTCCCTTGCTAGGGCGAGATTGAGCCCAGACCCAGAGTGGGCGAGGCCGACTCTATCGAGATTACCGAGCGTCGCCCTGAGGCCCCCCTCACTATAGTCCATCGCGTGGTTATTCGCCATGCTGCAGGCGTCGAAGCCGATCTCCTTTATGTCGTCCGCGACACTGGGGTCCGCCTGCCCGTAGGCATCGTACTTGCCCTCACCAATTGGGTACCCCTCGAAGCTGTGGACGGATATCTCCAGGTTGATGAATGCGACGTCCGCGTCCTTGATCCGTTTGAAGAGCGGCGCGACGTCGGGTCTGCCGCCGTATACGCCGATGGGACGAGCGATGAACGCGTCACCCACACACAGGAGCTTAAGGTCCTTCATGCCACAGGATATGCCCAGACGCGGTTATAGCGTCTCCGCCCCGCGACCTTAAAACCGCGGCGCCCCACATTATCCCCATGTCAAAGCCTGGCAGCGTCGAGAAGATGGTGGCCTTCGCGGAAAAGGTCATCCCCGAGTTCATGAGGGAGGGCAAGGTCCCCGGGTTCAGCATAGCCGTCGTCAAGGATGATAAGGTCATCTACGCTCAGGGCTTCGGGGCGCGTGACCCCGCAAGGAGCCTGCCGGCGACGCCTAAGACGCTCTACGGGATCGGTTCATGCTCGAAGAGCTTCGTGGCCCTCGCCGTCATGCAGCTCGCTGAGAAGGGTAAGCTCAAGCTCACCGACACCGCGTCGGACTATGTCCCCTTGAAGCTGGGGCTTAAGGGGAAGCCCATCACGATACACCACCTGCTCAGCCACGGCAGCGGTGTGCCTAACCTCGCCACGAGCACGATAGGGCTCAGCCGCGGTGTCGGGATAGAACTAGGCGTGCCGTGGGGCTCAGCCGACGACTTCTACCGCGTCGTAAACTCCGCCAACCCGGAGATAGCCGCAGACCCCGGCGAGCGCTTCTTCTACAGCAACGAAGGCTTCCGTGTCGTCGGAAACATAATCCAAGAGGTCTCAGGCATACCATTCCACGAGTACGTACAGGAAAACATCCTCAAGCCCCTCGGTATGAGGAGGAGCACGTTCGTCCGCCACGTCTTCGACGCGGACCCCGACAGGATGACAGCACACTGGAAGAAGACAGACGGCACCATGCAGCCGACGGGCTTCCCCTACCCCGACGTCTCCGAGAACCCCAGTTTCAGCTGGAACGCGGCGGCGGGCGGCCTCATGGCCCCGATGACGGAGCTGGCGACGTACCTCGTCATGCTGATGAACGGCGGCGTCCACAAGGGCAAGAAACTCGCCTCCGGCGAGTCGATCGAGAAGATGTTCACGCCCTATATCGACCACACCGAGACCTACTGGGGCATGAGCCGCTACGGCTACGCGTGGAGTATAAACCCCGACTTCCACGGGGTCAAGCAGGTGAGCCATGGTGGAAGCCTGCTTGTAGCCACTGCGCACCTCGCATTGATACCCAGCCTCGGCCTCGGAGTCGCCATGGCGGCAAACACGAGCCGACCACCATTCGCCACAATAGCAGACGGTATCTTCGCCGCCCTACTGGGCAAAGACCCTTGCCAGCACCCCCACCTCGTCCTCCGCGAATTGATGAGGAGCCTCACTGGCGAGTACCAGATACACATGGGACTCGAAAAACTCCGCGTCATAAACAAGGGCGGGCTTCTATACCTTGAGCAGAAGGACCCGTTCCTAGACGCACAGACGCCTCTCATCCCCGAGGACCCCAAGATGAGCAGTCTACGCTTTTACACCCTCGTCGAGGGGATCAAGGCACCGATAGAATTCGTCGAGACGGTGAAGAGTTACGACCTCTTCGTTGAGAGGTACAGGTACCATAAGAGAAGTTAAAGGGGGTCGGGGCTTCCGCCCCAGTATTTTTACTTGTTCTTGCTCTTGCCGTTCTTGTTGTCGGTCGTCGAGCCATCGCCGGTTTCAGCCTCGACATCCCAGTGAATATCGCCCCCCGCTATATGTGCGGCCTGGCGGGATGCCACCCAGGACTGCTTGAAGTGGAGTATCGCCTTGGTCTGTTCGCCTGCCTCGAGGTCGGCGAGACCCGCGTTGTACTCCTTCTCTGCCTTCTTCAACAGCGCCTGGAAGGCGTTGCCGTGGGTGGGAGGGGTGAGTGCCTTAGCCTCGTCCAGCGCGGTCTTGGCCAGCCCATCGTCGGCCTTCGCCAGCATCGTGGCGGCCTCCTCGAAGACGGGTATCAGGCTCTGCATAGCCGCTAGACGAGCGGTCTGGGCCGTCGTGTCCTTGCCCTGCTTGACCATCTTCGCGATTGTCTTCTCCAAGGTGGATATGCTCGTCTCGTAGAGCTTTACGTTGAGTTCGAGCGCTCCGCTCGCGAGGCCCTCGTAGATGAAGACCTTTATGCCGTGTCTGTCGCTGAGGTGGGAGTCATCGATCCAGTAGCTGGATGTGAGGCTCTTGTCTATGAGGGCGACGACCACGTCGATCGTGCGGTCGATGTCGCTAATGCCCGTCTTGCTTGAGAGCAGTAGCTCCCTCGCCTCGAGCTTTATCTCGTGGGGGGTGCTGATGGCGAGCACTCTGATGGTAGCTGTGTCGTCGTCGCTTGCGCCCTTGTCGTCGGTGACTGTTAGGGTGACTGTGTAGACGCCCGCGGCTGTGTAAGTGTGTGTTGGGTGGATGAGATCGACTCCGCTGACTATCGATGAACCGTCGCCGAAGTCCCACGCGTAGGTGAGCATGTCATCTTGGTCTGGGTCGTATGTGGCTGAGCCGTCGAAGGTTACTTGCACGCCCTTTCTAGCTGTCCTGTCGGGGCCTGCGCTGGCGACCGGTGGCTGGTTCACGTGTATGGATATCGCCGCCGTCGTTGTGTCGCTGCCGGAGTCGCCGTCATCATCCGTCACTGTCAGGGTGACTGTGTAGACACCCACGTCGGCATAGGTGTGGGTAACGGTCTTCATGTCGACTCCGCTGACTATCGATGAACCGTCGCCGAAGTCCCACGCGTAGGTGAGCATGTCGTCAATGTCGGGGTCGTATGTCACCGAGCCGTCCAAGGTGACAACGTCACCCTCGAACACCGTCTGGTCGGCTCCCGCGTTGGCAACGGGCGAATAGTTGATGATTGCTTGTGTCGTGTCGGTGGCTGAGCCTCCGTCGCCGTCGGTCACCGTTAGTGTGACAGTGTAGATGCCACTCTCGGAATAGGCGTGCGTCGCGGTCTTCATGTCGACCTCGCTGACTATTTGTGAGCCGTCGCCAAAGTCCCACGCGTAGGTGAGGACATCGCAGATGCCTACATCCGAGGCGTCTCCGTTGAATGTGAGGACCTCGTCGATGTTACCGTTGGCGTCTGGCCCGGCTTCCGCGGTTGGGTCCACGTTCGCCACGGTAACGGTCATCATGTCGGAACTCGTGAGCCCTATGTCGTCCATGGCGGTCAGTGTGACCGTGTAGACGCTATCGTCTGTGTAGATGTGGGTTGGAGCGACGAGGTCGACTCCGCTGACTACCTCAGAGCTGTCTCCAAAGTCCCAGTAGTAGGTGACCGTGCTCTCGTCGCCGTATGTCGTGCCGGAGCCGTCGAATGTAACCGTCGCCCCCTCGACCGATATCTGATCGGGGCCGGCGTGAGCGATGACTGGCTCCCTCTGTACTGTGACCTCTATCATCGAGACCGGCGAGGTTGCGCCGAGGCTGTCCGTGACCGAGATCATCACCGTGTAGGTTCCGCTGTGCGTGTAAGAGTGGGTACTCGCCGCCGTGCGGACGAGGCTACCGCTCGCGGGAACCAGAACCTCGCTGCTCTGGCCATCGTCCCAGCTGAAGGAGTATGTCAAGTCCTCGTTCAAGCCGGTGTCGCTTGACTCGACGTTGAATGTGAGTGGAATATTTTGTATGGCGGTTGCCTGTGAAACGCTCATCTGGGCTATGGCCCACGAGGCAGCGTTAACGTAGAGAGTCTTGAGCTCGTTGTTCCAGGGTGAGAGCCCCTCCACGTACTCGGCCCAGTTGTTGGCCCAGCTGAACTCGACTACCTTGCCTGCGTTGAAGTCCTTGATCATGACGGCGTCGTACTCGTGCGGGTTTGTGCCCTTGATGAGCACAGTCGCACCCGCCCTGGCGACGCCACTACTATACCACTGATACGGCACCAAGAAGCTTGCGGGTAGACCCGCAGTTATCGTGTGGCCCGCAACAACGTTGTAGGTGTCGGCACTTCTCTGCTCATCCCACTTCGCCCAGTCGAGCATGATGAAGTCCTGGAATCCCGAGTAGTATCCGTAGTCGCGCACCTGCAGTGAGACCCATTCACCGAAGAGGAGGCCTCCACCGTTCATGACATATGTCATGAGGGCAGCCTGACCAGACGCCGGCATATCGCCGAGTTCGACGTCTCCGGAGGATGGGCTCTTCGTGTTCGCGCCGATCAACATAATGACGAGAGCGTAGTCGTCGAGGCTGGGGTTATCACCGGTCCACGCGTCGGACTTCACGGGTGCTATATCCACTGCGAATCCGGCCTCCCTGAGGACGTCTGCGGTGCCGATTATCGGGCCTCCATCGACATCACCCTCGGAGTAGCCGTCTCCGAGGATCAGGATCTTCGCCGGCTTTGATGAGGTGGCAAGCGCTCCCTCGACCGACGTCACGAGGACGGAGGGGGTCATGTTGTTGACGTTGGCAGTTGTGGTGGTCTGCCCGGTCATAACGCCATCGTCGACTTCTAGGAGGATATCGACAATGCCTGCGTCTGGAAGCTGGTAGCTCACGCGGGAGTCGGTTGATTCAAAGTCCCATGTGCCGTCGGCGAGGAAGTCCCAGCGGTAGATTAATTCACTAACGAGGCCGGTCGATTGACTCGCGTCTAGCTCGATTACTTGCCCTTCAAATCCGGTGTATGGGCCTCCCGCGTCAGCTACCGGCGCACTCCAGGCGATGAACTCTATGAATGCCTGATAATTTGTCGAGTAATAAACGTCGTCGTCGCTCTCGACGAGGAAGGCTCTGATATCCCCAAGGACACCGTTGGCGGTGTTGATGACGAGGGGTTCACCGTTGAGTCTCATGTAGACCCAGTCGAGGTTGCTCGTGCTATCCTCGCCGTTTTCGAACCAGAGCATGACTTTGTATTGGCCGTCAGGGTCGGGAAGGGTGGTGTTTAATTCAAATTCGTGTATAGTAGGCGTCTCTTCCCAAGTTTGTGCAGCCTGTTCAACCCAGTCGCTACCATCGAAGGTGTAGACGTGCAAGATGTTATCGGGGAGAGACTGCGCCTCGATGCCGAGGATTATTGTGTCAGCCGCTTTAACCTGAGGAATGCCCAGAATAGAGAACCCACTTAGGGCTAATAGACTTAACACGAAAATTGTTGTAAATTTAGTTTGATGCATCTACTCTTACACCTACCTTTCTACCACGATTCTTGAATACTCATAGACTCTATGGTTATTAGGCTTCCTAGATCGATAGAGTTACCATACTGTAACTGCTAAGTCACTCAGTGTTATCCCTACGTATACAGGCTGTGGTTTAACAGATAAAAGTCATTTTAAACAATATATTTCGCTGCAAATTAACGATATATTACAATTTTCAGGCTTTTTCAAATTTCAATCTGGCATTAACTCAATCTTTGGCATTTTTACCCTTGAATGACCCATGTTTTCAATCCATAACCCTCTTAAAACTATGCTATTTATAAACTACTTGTGTGTTTTGCTATCTAGCGGAGAGGATATCATGGGTCTGAAAAGGGACTTGATCGTGCTTTCGGCCATGATATTGACCCTCGTCACATTCACCCTTGCGTGGTCGATTAATGACTCTTCGATAGATTATAGTTCGGCTGAGGCCATCGATGTCGGGGCGCAGACGGCGGTTGCCATCATACCGAACCCGTTCATCGCCCAAGGCAATCACCAGATCGCGTTGACTGTCACGCTTCAGAATAGTGCCATCACGTCAAAGACGGTCACGATGTATATCTATCCCTTAGACTCTAACGGGGACGTCATCTCGGGTTGTACTCCTGAAAATGTCACCGAAGCGGATATTGTGATCAGCGCCGGCGGCACATCGGTATTTTCGTATACCTTCTCGAAGACGTATCTGCGTTTCGAGATAAAGGCGTTCCAGATAATTCTTGATGATACGACTTCAGGCATTCTTCAGAGCGTTACTTTCAATGAGAAGGGGACGGCTAATGCCCCGAAGGCTATTGTGGCGTACACGAACGCGACGGTTTATCCCGACTATAGGATGTATGAACTCAGCTGGAGTGCCGAGCGAAAGGCCAACATCGCCGCCACTTCTAGTACACAGATTGCCGAGGTGCGTGTCGCCTACAACCCTGTAACGCTCATGCGTGATACGATGGTTGTGGTCAGCCTGAACACTGCCGGTTACATCGACGGGTATACTTACGATGGGTCGACTTGGACGATGACGAACTTAGGTAGGATGGGCACATTCGTCCAGTCTGGGACCCGGCCATTCGATGTTGCCTACGAGAACTCAACGGGCCGGGCGGTGGTCGTTTATAACAATCAGGGTACGAACGGCGCACGTGACCTGGCCTATAGGATATGGGATGGGCAGAACTGGAGCGTCGAGGCGTATATAGACGACACGTCTAGTTCGAGCAAGAGGACGTATTACTGGGTCCAACTGGCATCCAAGATGACCGGTGGCTCGACAGAGATCGCACTTGTAGGTTTGAATTCAGTCCGCTACTCGAACGCATGGATATGGAGTGGTTCGAGTTGGGGGACAATGCAGGCGTTGAACGACGCCTCGAATCTGGTCACAAGCGGGCTGTATGAGGGCTGTGCAGTTGCCTACGAGTACACCACGGGTGACCTTGTTGCACTCTCAAGCAGTGGGTCAAACGTCAGATATTACAAGTATACGGGCAGCTGGAGCGCCGTCACAAGCCTTGCGATGGGGTCAGGTAATGTTAGATACATGACTCTAAAGAGCCATGGTGTCGCCTCATCGAATAGGATGATGCTTCTTACCCTCGACTCAAACACTGATATCTACGCTAGGTCATGGGATGGTTCAAGCTGGGGGGCGTCGACCGTTCTCGACGCCACGGTGGCATCCAACACACGGAGATGCATAGACGGTGACTGGGAGCCGACCGGCACAAAATTCATAGCTGTAGGCGGAGACAGCGCAGTAACCTCAATTAGTTATAAAACGTGGACACCTGCAAGCGGTTGGTCGCCGAGTATTTCGGGGTCATGGAGCACCTTCGCGGGGCTCACGAAGTCACAATACTGGATACAGGTTAGGAAGAACCCAAAGGCCGCTGACCCAATGGTTTTGATAGGAACAGTCGACTTCGACAGCGACCTCGTCATAACCACGTGGACGGGCTCTGCGATGTCGAACCAGATCGAGGCTACGGCAAACGGGGTATCTACGTTCGAGTCCTTCGACATCGAGTTTACGTGGCCGGAGCCTGTAAGCTAGAAGACGATCTTAGCGGTATCTCTCGTTTCTGCCGCGCTTCCTCTCGTCCTTATTGTACTCTTGTTTACGCTGTCCTTCGATGCGTGCGCGGCGGAAGCTGCCGCCCTTGTCGGCGCCCTGTATGTGCTGGTTGATGGTGCTGTAGAAGTAGTTGTAGTCCATCTTGTCGTCGTGGAGTTTCGCGACTGCGTCGTTGAGCGCGGCCTTGACCGTGGCGTCGGCGCCGTCGAACGCTTTACTGTACGCCTCGTAAGCTGCGGTGAACTTGAAGTCAGTCTTGTCGCTGTAAACGATCTTCACTGGGGCTTGCTCTTCCGACACCCTGTCAATCCTCACCCAGAGTTGAGGGCATTCCCGATATAAACCCCTCTCCTCGATGAGGTTTATATCCGGTGGCAGGGAGGCTTCTGTGATGTCTGGCATCTCCGAGAGGTTCCGTGACGGCGGCACCGCCGAGAAGGTCGTCAAGCTCATAAGGGAGCTGGCGGGGGACAGGCGCATCAGAATAGTCCACGTCTGCGGGACGCACGAGGACGCTATAACGAAGAACGGGCTCAGGAGCATGCTGCCAAAGAACGTTGAGGTGCTCATGGGGCCGGGCTGCCCCGTATGTACGGTCCCGCCGAACAGGATCGACTTCGCCATACGCCTTGCCGAGTCTGGTGCCATACTCACAACATTCGGCGACATGATCAGGGTACCCGCTGGATTAGGCAGCCTCGCCGACGCCAAGTCTA
>DUKA01000020.1 GCA_013329615.1 Candidatus Bathyarchaeota archaeon | reverse complement strand
AAAACTCAAGGAGCTAACGGGAGCCCCCGTCAAAGCCCACAAGCTCGAGGCTCCACTCATCGAGAAAGCCGTAGGCGTCAAGGTCGAGCCACTCGAAGACGGCGAAAACATCTCCCTCTGCGGCGGCATCGAGGTCGTCTGGGTCCCCGGACACAGCGAGGGAAACGCCTGCTACTACCTAAAGAAACAGAAGATCATGATCGCCGGCGACACCATCTTCGGCGACGAAAACAGCAACCTAACCGCGCCCCCCGAGAAGTACTGCCTAGACGCAAAACAAGCCGCCAAGGAGATCGAGAGGCTCCTCAAGTACGACTTCGACAACCTCCTCTACGCACATGGAAAAGACGTCATAGGCGGGGCCAAGAAGAAGGTCAAGGAACTCGTTGACAAGACACGCTGAGGCTCAGTAAACGACCCTAACCGGGATCGCCCGATCCTCACATAACCTTGTTACACGGGTCCTGAGATCGGAGTAGTAGGGGCTGCCTTCTTTCAGCGCCGCCTCGAACATCGGCCTCAACTCGGGGTAGTGTGCATCCAGCACACTCCTGATGTCGGGCATGTTCCCGCACTTTATGTTGAGCCGATCCACAAGTAGCCTACCCACCCTATCGGCTAGGATGTTCAGAAGCTCATCCAGTCGCTCGTCGCTGAGATACGGGAGCATCGGACCGAGGAAAGCGTACGTCGGTATCCCCTCGTCGCTCAACTTCTTCAACGCATCAAGCCTCGCCGGTATAGGGGAGGCACCGGGCTCGAAGGCTCGGCGGACGCCATCGTCCAGCGACGTCACCGTCAACCCCACCTCAACGTCGTCGAACCTCTTGAACAGATCGATATCCCGCAGGACGAGGTCGCTCTTCGTGAGCACATCCACCCCATAGCCTTCATCCAGGAGGACCTCCAGGCACCGCCGAGTCATGCGCCTCTCCCTCTCGATGGGTTGGTAAGCGTCCGTAACGCTGCTCAACATCACCCTCCCCCGAGGCTTCTTCGCCGCCTCGACGCGTAACACGTCGACTGCGTTCACCTTCACGTCTACGAAGCTCCCCCACAGCTCACCGGGGTGACCCATACGCCTCATGAAGCGCGCGTAGCAGTAGGCGCAGGCGTGGCCACACCCGAGATAGGGGTTCACCGCATAGTCCATTCCACCGATGCCGCTCTTCCCGAGGACGCCCTTGCACCTGACCTCCCCTATCTCCATACAATCACCCCACAAACCCGGCAACCTATATATAATCCGCTGGGAAGACTTGAAACAACCGCTAGGTGAAAGTGAAACACATGAAGATACTCATAGTCTACGACAGCAAGACCGGCAACACCCAGAAGATGGCCTCCGCCGTCGCCGAGGGCGCAAAGGAGGCGGGCGCAGAAGTAACCATCAAGAAAATTGGTGAACCCTTCCCACTCACCCTCCTCGAAGAGAGCGACGGAGTAATCTTCGGAAGCCCCACGAGATACGCCGACGCCACAAACGAGATGAGAGACTTCCTCACCCACATAGAGAGCTACGTCAAGCTCGGCAAGATGAAGATGAAGGGCAGAAAAGCCGCAGTCTTCGGAAGCTACGGCTACGACGGAGCATGGGTCATGGAGGAGCGCCTCAAGGGCTACGTCGAGGCACTAGGCTACAAGGTCGCCCCCAAGGTCTGCGTCAAGGTCGACTACGAGATAAAGACCAAGCAGAAGGAGGCCCTCGCCGACTGCAAGACGTGGGGCAAAGACTTCGCGAAGACGCTTAAGTAGTCCCGCCGAGCCTGCGCCTCAGATCCTCTTCGATGGGCTCCCTCTCACTGGGAACCTCACGCCACCTCTTATCCAAGCCACGCCTCTCCTCCGCCGAAACAAGATCCAGTCCACGTGCCTTGTTCAGCAAGGTGACGAAACCACGGTAATCGTTAGCTTGCTCGACCGGCTTCGAGATGCGCGAATGTATCATCTCTCTCTGGGTCTTTATCGACGAAACGACCTCGACGACCGGCATGAAAACGGCAAGCAACGTCTTAAATTCCCCCTCATCGAGCCGACTTTGCGCATGAACGAGTTTTAAGACGGGCGTGGCAGGCGCCGAGTAGACGCTCACACCACCCGAAGTCTGCCTCCCACCTATACGGATGCCCTCAGCCTCATCGATGAGACGCTGAAGCACCACACTATCCACACGGTTCCCCACATATTTCCTCACGAGCGAAAAATGCTCCTCCTTAAATGCCCTCTTCATTAAACGAGTCTCAAATACTGTGGGGAGACCCTGCATGGCCGAGATAAAAGTTGTCTTAGTTCCGGTTTGGCTAGGGTGGAGGAGGTTCCTGAGGTGCTTGAGAGAGTCGGCGTCGCGGTAGGCGATTGCGATGTTGATAAATGCCTCACCCAGCTCGACCTCGATGATTGGCAGGGGCCTCGCCTCACGCCCCTGTTGACTGAGCGGAATCGTGAGGACACTACCCTCGACATACTCCATCACATCTACATCGCTGAGATCGGCAACCACACTACCTAGGGTGGAGCGAACAACCCTGTACCAGGGTATGAAGCTTGCCCTCGAAATCAAAGCAGCCGCTTAATGAGAAGAGTCGACCCTATTCAATGATTCGAAGGATAATCGGCGGGTCTACGCCTCCTCGCTACGCCTCTTATAGCTCTGCTTGCCGCCGACATCCACCTTCTTCTTCGCAGCTGCTTGTCCACCGAAGCGGATCAGCAACTTACGAAGAGGCTCGGGCGCCCTCTCCGCGATGACGCCGCTCTTGGCGCGTACGACAAGTGCCACGGCGATGCCTGAGGCGAGCACGAGTGCATAGACATAGGGGGGCGTGACGGCGGTCATGAGTGCAATCAACGCCTTGTCGAGTATCGACAACGGCACGATCGAAGCGCTGACCACCCCACTACTCGATGAAGCCCACCGCCAATTACCCTTCACCTGAGCTATTACCTCCCAAGAGCCCTCCGGGAGAGTTAAATCGGCGGAAAATGACCCATCAGACCCCGTCGCAACATTCTCTGTTATGACCTCCCCACCCGAAGTAGCCATTATCTCTACGGGGAGACCGCTTATCAGCGGTGAAGATGAACCGGTCACCTGAAGGGGTTGACCTATCTTCACCTCGGGTGAGACGACGGAGCAGACCAAAGCCGCCTTCTGAGGAGTCATCGTGAATGATATCGATTCACTAGTAGAGGGGTGATGCGAAGCGTCACCTTCGGCACTCGCCTGAACTGTCCAAGCTCCAGCTTGCTTAGGCGTGTAAGAGTACTTGTAACTACCCGTGGCGTCGGGTTTTATCGAGACTGAATCGGCGAACGATCCGCACTTAAAACTGAGCTTTACAGCCAAGCCGCTGTTCGACGTGAAGCCGTTGACCTCGACGCCCTCTCCCCCGGTCAGATCAGGATCGCCGATGTAACAGCTCAGCGTGGTCCTATCCTTCACCAAGAAGGAAGATTTCATGCTGCCGACGTTACCGAGTTCATCAACGACGTTTATCGAATACTCGACGACATCGTCAAGGTCGAAGGCGGGTATCACCCCCTCGTATGAACCATCGACGTTTCTCAGGGGGGTGATGTCAGCGATGGGCTTCCCGTTGACTACGTAACTAATCCAGGACTCCAGGATAGGTCTCGCCGAGTTTACACTCGCGGCAACACTCGTCGCCTCTCCAGCATAGACGTTCCCGAGGGGGCTCTTGAGTGTCGGATTAGGCGTCGTGTTGTTCGTCCTGATGTAGAAGGGAACGTTAGAGAGGGAGCTCGAGTACTCGGCAATGAGGACGAGAAGATAAGAGACCTGTGAAGAGCCCCCGGGGTTGTTCACATTTATCTCCATTTTCTTACCCATGCTGACGCATGTTGCGGTGAGGGAGGGATTCCTGTACCCGTCTATGGTTGTGTTGAATCCGCCGTAGCTCCCGGTTACAGTTCCGTTTAGGAGATCACCGCTTGGGGTTGGAACGCCATTTATGAGATGTCCAACGGAGCCACCGTCCGCCATCGGGTAGACTCTCGCCTCGAACATGTCTATGTCTTCGGGGGTATCGATGCAGACTACGAAGCTAGAGGCGGATGTGGTAAACTCGTAGACCTGCGTCCCCTCGAGTGGCAGTGTACTCGTTGAGGTCGCCCTTCCCTTGAGTTGACTCGTGTATCGTTCATCGGTCTCGATGTGCTCTACGACCATGAAAACCGCTGGAAGAGCACTATTCCATGATTCCTCGACGCTATTGCCTTCGTCGTTTTGGATCGAGAAAGTGTATATCCCGGACTGGGGCGCGATGAAGTATGGTCCAACGCCATTTGAAACCTGCTCTGGGAAACCCGTCGCCTCAGTGAAGGTGTCAGTGAGCGAGGGGCCTTGAAGCAGGATATCGTAATCGGTGCCATTCTTCGCAGGGTCTACCCAATCCCCGACGAGGAAGATGTGATACGTTTTTCCTTCCTCTAAGACGGCCGAGACCTTCATGGTCTCTCTAGGGAGTATAGTAGTATTGCCAATCAATAGAGGATTCCAGGGTTTGGATACACTCCATGGCCCGAG
>DUKA01000193.1 GCA_013329615.1 Candidatus Bathyarchaeota archaeon | reverse complement strand
CTCTTCCTTCACTCTGAACTCGACTATTCGCTTTATGAGGTCGTATGGGATGGGGTTGTCTAGGGGGAACCTAATTGAGCCTTTCCCAGATTCATATGGCTCTAGCTCTTTCGCGAAGACCCCGGTCGCCGAGGGGGTCGAGTAGAGCCCTATGTGCCCCTTGAAGGCGGCGAAGTGGACGAGATTCCTCCCCATCTTGAAGGTTGGCATTCCGTAGCTGATCTTCTCCTCGGCCCCCTGTACAGCCTTCCTCACGATGCCCCTGATCTTCTCGAGGATGACACGGACCTCTGGCGGATACGAGGCGATGTACTCGTCGACGGTGTCGAACTTTTTCCGCTCCATGGTTCTCCAAGGCAAACCGGGTTTAATAAACCACTGACCACCGGCGAAAAATGGGGTTTATCAAATAAACCCGATAAATGACCCATTCGGAAAAAATGCCTGTTTATTTCCCCGTTCACGATCTGATCTATGCCAAAGGAGCACATATTCGCTACCAATGTTTTGGACTTTTTTTTTCTCTTATCATGGGTAGCACCTTATGGCGATGCGTTCCCCTACGCGAACAGACATATACCCCCACGCGCCAGACTAGATCACCTTGACCGAGCCGAGCATGAAGGAGATGGCGGAGATGCTCCGTAAAGGCGCTAAAATGCTCAGCATGCACTGCCCCGAGTGCGGCACACCCCTCTTCCAGCTCAAAAACGGCGAAATATTCTGCCCTCACGAGAAGCGGGAGGTCAAGATAGTCAAGGACGGCGAGGACTCCGAGAAGGCGAAGCGGGAGGCGAGCCTCGATAGGACCCTGCAGTCCAAGCTGCAGCTGCTGCAGGAGCGCCTAGACGTATCCACCGATCCAACCGAGATCAGGGAACTCACACAGACGATAACCGTACTGCTCGACGCCCTCAACCGCCAGAAAGCCTAGAAGCTCACGCCGATGAGCTCCTCGACGAGCCTCTCCACCTCAGACTCGACCTCGTCGACTGGGCGACCCGTGTCGACGAGCCTCATCTCCCCCGCCCCGGCGAAGCCGAGGTAGAGCTCCCGGACCCTGCTCAGGTAGTCCCTGTTCTCGAACACCGTCAGCGTCCTCCCCGAGACCCTCATCAGGCTCTTCGTTGGGTCGACGTCGAGGAGTAGGACTAAGTCGGGCTTTAGGGCGAACTTCTGGAGGTCCCTGAGCCACGCCACGTCAACGCCGGCTGCGCCCTGGTAGGCGAGGGTGGAGTGGTAGTAGCGGTCGCAGACGACGGTCGTTCCCTGTTCGAGCGTCTGCTCGATGCGCTTGCTGTGCTCGAAGCGGTCCGCCGTGAAGAGGAGCGCCTCGGACTCGGGCTGCAGGTAGCGGTCCCCCGCCTCGGCGTAGTCGCGGATGAAGAGCCCTATGCCACCGTCGCTCGGTTCCCTCTCAAGAACATGATCCACACCTTGGTCGCGGAGCTTCATACTGAGGAGCTCTATCTGGGTGCTCTTGCCGCTTCCGTCGACGCCCTCGAAGACTATGAACCAGCCCCTGGGAGCCATATCGAGTGAAAGAGGGGCGCGTGTGGCGTAAATGCCTTGCTAGACCTGGAACTGCTCGCGAGTGTATGTGGTGAGGAACTCCGCCTTGCCGTTGCGGATGTGTATCATGTCCTCGACCCTGAGATAGTACTCGCCCTTGCTCCAGAGCTTGGGCTCTATGCAGAACACCATACCGTCCACTAGCGGCTGCGTGACATCGGGTTTGAGCCACGGGTCCTCGTGGACTTCGACGCCTATCTGGTGTCCTATGGTGCCCGTCTTGAGCCTGTTACGCAGGAAGTTGCCGTAGCCCTCCCTGTCGAGAGCCTTCTCGATGAAGGGGTAGAAGTCGCAGAGGCGGGTTATCTCGCCGCCGATTGCGTCGCCCGCCTGCACCACGGCGAGCTGGAGCGCCTGATACGCCCTGAGTATGTCCTGTCGGGGCTGACCGTAGTAGAAGCTCCTGCCCCAGTCGCTACAGTAGCCGTCCACGACGAGGCCGAAGTCGAAGGCGATGCTCGTTCCCTTGGCGAGCCCCGCCTCTTTGGGGTAGATGAACGGGTCCTCGGATGGGATCGTGCCCGTCTTTAGGTAGCCCCCGGTTGGCGGGAAGCTCGCGTCCGTCGCTCCTAGTCCCCTGCCCATCATCTCCATCATGATCTGTAGGTTCCTCTGGGTGAGCCCCTCGACGATCCTTGGGCTGATGAGCGCCATGACCGCCTCGGTGATCTCCGCCGCCTTCTTCAGCTTCGCCACCTCCTCGGGCTCCTTTATCATCCTGATGGAGTCGAGGAGGCCCTCGCCGACGCGGAAGCGGGAGCCGGCGCAAGCTTTCGCGACCTCTAGGCTTGTGCTCCCCCAGCAGTAGTCACCTATGGCGACGCGCCCCGGCTTGATGCCGAGGTCGGCGACGACCTTCTTTACAAGTTCGCTGTATGGCTGCGCCTTCTCGGCTACGCGTGTGTCCTTTACCCACGTGCCCTGGGTGTGGCTGGTGTGCTCGGGGTTGAG
>DUKA01000160.1 GCA_013329615.1 Candidatus Bathyarchaeota archaeon | reverse complement strand
GATGGGGGTGAGCCCGCTGCGCTGCCCGCCCGTGTTCATGTACGCCTCGTTGTCGGCGCATATCCAGAGGACGTCCTCGTTGCGCTCGGCCGCAGCGCTCATCGCCTGGAGCCCTATGTCGGCTGTGCCTCCGTCGCCGTAGAAGCCCACGACCGTGAAGTCCTTCCCGACGGCGTCGAGGCCGTTCTTGATGCCGCTGATGAGTGCGCCTCCGCCCTCGAAGACGGTGCCCCTCCAGAATAGGGGGATGCTCCCCTGCAACGCGATCCAGATGCAGCCGGGGACACTCGTGTAAACGGTGTTCCTGCCCAGCACCTTGAATGCGATCCTCGCCAATGTGGCGTGTCCGCAGCCCTGGCAGCTGCTGTTGCCGAGGGTCATGATCTCGTCTCCCTCGACGCGCTGGAATGGTGTCATCTTGCTCATGTTTATACGCCTCCCCAATCGACGGCGGTGGAAACCGGATCCTTTACCGCCTTTAGCGTCTTCTCCGCTATCCTCTTGACCATCCCCGTTGTGACCTCGTCGCCCGCCATTCCCGTGTGGAAGCCGAGTATCTTCGGCCTCTCAGCCATGTCATAGNNTCCCGCCCCCGCCGAGGCTGACGTTCCTGTCGATAACCCCAATCGCGTGGTACTTCTTGGCAAGCGCCCTGATGTCGTCGACTGGGAACGGGCGGTAGCACTTGAGCTTGACGAGTCCCACCTTCTTGCCCTCGGCGCGCAGATCATCGATGACCACGCGTGCAGTGGATGCGATGGTGCCCATGGCGATTATCACCGCCTCGGCGCCGTCGCAGTTGTGCTCCTCGAGGAGCCCGTTGCCGTAGCTCCTGCCGAACGTCTTGGCGAAGTCGGCGTGTACCTTCTTGACGGTATCCAGACTCTTCCTGAACTTTATGTCGTGTTCGAGCCACGCCTTCTGGCTCCCGTAGAGGCGTCCCTGCCTCTTCTTCCACTCGGCGACCTGGAGGTTGATGTCGGGCGCCCACGGCGCCTTGAGCGGGGGCAGCCACTCGTCCACGGCGCTCTGATCGGGTATCTCGACGGGCTCAGCCGTGTAGCTGAGTATGTAGCCGTCGATGCCGAAGATCGCGGGCGTCGGGTTGCTCGGTTCCTCCGCTATCTTGTAGCTCATGAGCGCGGTGTCGAGTGCCTCCTGGTTGTCTTCGCAGTAGAGTTGTATCCAGCCGTTGTCGCGCTGCGCCATGAGGTCGGTGTGGTCGGGCTGCATGCTCTTGTTGCTCCTGTGCACTACCCCCATGACGACGGGGAGGTCGGCGCACTCCATCATGGGGTGGTGCATGAAGAATAGTCCGGGGCCGGACGTGGCGGTGAATATGCGCGCTCCGGCGAATGATGCGCCCTGCACGGCGACCATCGCGCTAAGCTCCGACTCGACCTCGATGAACTTCGCCTTCATCTCGCCGTTCGCGACGAAGTCGGCGAGGTACTGGACGATTGTCGTCTGGGGCGTGATGGGGTATGCGGATATGACCTGCACCCTTGCCAGCTTGGCGCCGTAGGCGACCGCCTTGTTACCAACCATAAGCTCTGTATGCGGCATCTTTTAGCCCTCCTTCTTCTCGCTCTCCATCACCATGGCGATGGCCTTTGTGGGGCACTCCTCGGCGCATACGCCGCAGCCCTTGCAGTAGATGTAGTCGATTGTGCTCTTCTTGTCGACCATGTTTATGCTGTGTTCGGGGCAGTAGGTCCAGCATATCTGGCACCCCGTGCACTTCGCCGGGTCGACGACGGGGCGGAAGGTACGCCAGTCGGCGCGGCTGTTCGCGGGCGCCGCCGCGACCTTCTTCAGCTCCTTCACGACCTTGTTTTCCCCAACGATGGTTGAGTTGTACGCCTTCTCCACCGCCTTGATGTTGGTGTCAGCCATGCGGCCCGACATCTCCTTCTTCACAGCCTCGATGAGCGACTCCAGCTTGACCTCACCCGTCGCCTTGGCGAATGCGCCGAGGATGGCGGTGTTCGTGATGGGGCGCCCTATGGTCTCGAGGGCGACTTTCGTCGCGTCGACGGTGGCGACCTTGTACTGCTGCATGAACTCGATCTCTTGGGGCGGCGCGGCGCTGTTGATTATTATCGTGGCGCCGGGCTTGAGCCCCTCGGTGACGTTGACTGTGTTCCTGAGGAGGGGATCGAGGATGACTACGTAGTCGGGCTCGTGTACGAGGCTGCGCACCATCCTGCTCTTCTCACCTATCCTGACGAATGCCGTGACGGGGGCTCCACGCCTCTCTGTACCGTACATGGGTATGGATTGGCTATGATGCCCCTCGAGGAAAGCGGCTATGGCGAGGACCCTGGACGCGGTCACCGCGCCCTGACCTCCCCTGCCGTGGAAGCGTATCTCGATCAAGGGTATCTAGGAGACAGTGGACGATGCGGTTAAGAGACTTTTGATGAACCTCTCCTAGCTTGTCCTGAACGGTACGAATTGCCTGTAGTGGCTCAGCACCCTGCCGCGCGCCTCGTCGAGCGTCGGCGTTCTCTCCTCCTCGACCTCGATCATCTCCCTGATCGACTCGAGCGCCTTCCTGTTCTCCTCCGATATCTTCGCCAGCATCATCGTTGGTCGTGGTCTGGTCATCGGCTCCGCTTTTAACGTCGACTCAGGTTGCATGATCTCCTGAAGGGTGGGCGGGTGGTACTCACAAGATGTGATTATGCGCCGTGATTTAGCTTTAAATGCGGTGGCGCGCCCCGAGGATACCAGTGAGATGGCTTGAGGCTCGATGAATACGTCAGAGGCGCCAGGCGGGCGCTCGAAGCGGTCGACGGCGACCTGTTCGTCGAAGATGGCGCCGTCGAGGCGCCGAAGACGGGTCTACGCGTCTCCGGACTCACAAAGTGCCGCGGCGACTGCCAATTCATAGGCGACGTATCGACGGGCGAGTTCGAATCCCACGGGGACGCCGTCTTTGAGGGCAACCTCACAGCCGAAGGCGAGGTCAACGCCCGCGGCCCCCTGGAGGTACGCGGGGACCTCAAGGCCGAGGCGTTGGACGCGAGGAAGCGTGTAGACATACGCGGCTCCCTGGAGACCCAGGAGGCGAGCGTGGGAGGCTCCCTCACCGTCGACGGGACGGCGAAGGCGCGCAAGGCGGACGTCGGCGGCTCACTAC
>DUKA01000213.1 GCA_013329615.1 Candidatus Bathyarchaeota archaeon | reverse complement strand
TCTACGAAGACCACCTCGACGGGCTTCACGCCTAGGCGCTTCAGTGTGAGTTCTATGATGTCGGGCGCCGGCTTGGGGTGCGCCACGTCATCTATCCCGAGCACGAGGTCGAAGTTGGGGAGGAGCCCGAGTTCCCGGAGCACGCGGGTCGCGACCGCGCCTTTCTTCTGCGTGGCTATGCTCTGCATGAAGCCCTTCGTCTTGAACTCCTTGAGGGTCTCGGCGACTCCGGGGAGGATGCGTGTCTTCTGTGGGCTTATGCGGGCGTAGACGGGTATGTAGGCGTCCCAGAACCTCTGGACCTCGCCCCGCCTCTCTGGGGGGAGTATCTTCTTGAGTATCTCGGGCATGGGTTCGCCGATCAGAGACTCTATAATCCCCTGTTGCGGAAGGGGTACGCCCTCTGCGGCGAGGATGGTGTTGAAGGTCTCCACTATCGCCTCGGTTGAGTCGATGAGTGTACCGTCGAGGTCGTAGATTATGAGGCGGATGCCGCGGAGCATGGTGGGTAGGATGCCCGTTGCGCGTTTAAGGTTGCCCCGAGATACGCTTAACCGCCACGCTTCCACCTTGATCAACCATGAAGCATTTCTTCTACACGTCCGTTCCGCTAGTCGATATAGGCAACGGTGCCCCGGGGGCAAAGAGGAGGTGGCTCGTCGACGCCGCCTCGGGGGCTGAGGTCGCGATGATGTTTGTCGAGGTGGCGCCGGGTGGCTCGACGCTTCGCCACGCGCACCCGTATGAGCACACAATGTTCTTCCTCGAGGGCGTGGGGGAGCTGGTTGAGGCCGACGGCGTCCGCCCGATAAGCCCCTATGAGGTCGTACACATAAAGCCTGAGGAGCTGCACCAGATCAAGAACACAGGCGTGAAGACCCTTAGGTTCCTAGCCGTTGAGCCGGCTCATAAGAAGACCATATAAATTAGCATAGGCTAGAGATACTCAAATCTATGCTTTCATATAATAATAAACATCGTACCCTCGACTACAGAATATTAATCTGCATCGTATTGGTTTTCGCGGCTCTTAGCGGTTACGCATATTACACACATTTCAAAAACATATACGACGAGGAGACGCTGATCGGCGCGATAAAAGTTGACCCCAGGGTGCATTTCGCAAACTTGGAGCTCGGTCACATCGTTGATAAGGGAGTATTTTCGATGTTCTTCGGGGACGACCTCTCCGCTCTACGGGGGGATGCCGTACGTTACTTCGCGGCCTACGAGTATCCTCGTGACAGTGTACCCCTCTCTGAGAATAGGAAAATTGTTGGTTTGATCGACGAGAAGCTGAACATCTTTGTTTTTGGCATGGTAATGCGCGGTGACCAGGTATTCATGTAAAAAAAACGTGGGATTAGAGTTCGAGTGGCTTCCCGTACTTCTCGGCGTGGAAGACCTCCTTGAANNAGGCAGATTACCTTCTTATCCTCGGGGATGCCGAGTAGCGGCTTCACCTTCTCCTCCTCAAACGCGCCTATCCAGCATGTGCCGTAGCCTAGACTCCACGCCGCGAGCACCATGCTCTCGACTGCGATCATGGGGTCGCGCTCGAGCCACCTGATGTAGGCGCCGGGTGAGCCCGTGGGGTCGCCGAAAACGGCGAGGAACGCGCCTGCATCTGCGGTCCACATCTGGTTCCGGGCGGCCTCCGCCAGCTTCTTCTTGCCCTCGGCGTCGCGGACGACGACGAAGCCCCACGGCTGCTTGTTCCCCGCGGAGGGGGCGAGTCTGCCCGCCTCGAGAATCTTCTTCAGGTCGCCGTCCGGCACGGGGACGGGCTTGTACTTCCTGACGCTCCTGCGCGTCTCTATGGCCTTTAGAACATCCATACACCCCAAAAACAACATTACCCCATATTAACCATTCTCGATTCGACACAACATAAAAAAGTGTGTACCATAGATGCGTGAAAAGTGGCGCCGAAAAAGAGAAAAAAGACCCGATGAACGGGTCTACGCGGTCTTCTTCTCGTCGACCTTGCCCTGCAGGCTCTTCGCCTGGGCTGCGGCCTTGGCGATGATCTCCGCTGCTGTGGCTGGGGTTACGTAGCCCGCCTCGACGGCGACAGCCTTCGCCTGCTGCTGAGCCATGCTGAGCAGCCTTGGAGCCGTCGCGGGGCTAAGGTAGGCGCCCTTGAGGGCGACGCTGAAAGCCCCACCCGCCGCCTCCATCAGTTTCTTCCTGTAGTCGGCGACGTCGATTATCAGGTCGGAGCCGGGTATGATCATGCCGTTCTCGTAGACGACCTTGAGACCCAACCCGCTCTGAGCCGCTTTGATCCCCAACCTCTGGAGGAGGTCGGCCATGTCGGCGGTGATCGTGTCGCCCTTATCGGCGACGACGGTGTCGGCGGTGACCCAGATGTTGCCCGCTTCGATGCGGGTCTTGATTCCGAGTGCGCCGAACTTGCTGATCATGGGACCGGGGCTTATGCCCGTGTTGCCAGCGGGGACTGTCAGCTCCTTGAGCGCCACGTCGCCCGCCTTGGCGAAGCTGTCGACCTTGCTCTTTTCGAGGTTCATCGCCAGCTTGAACGGGTTCCCGTTGGTGAAGAGGAACATGTTCTGACCCGCAATCGCCTTTATGAACTCGGGCGTCCCGGGTTTCTGCGCCTTCTCCATGCTGATCCTCATCAGCGTGTTCTTCACCGTCTTGATCTCCAGCTGTCCCCTGAGGCTCTTCCTGAGATCCATCAACATACCGCTCTGGACCTTGTTCAGGTCCGCCGCGGCGATGACATCGTACTTCTTCAGCAGACTCACGGTGTTCTCTACGACCGACGCCTTCTGCTCAGATACCTTTGTCATTCATGCCACCTCAGTACAGCTTGACGGCCTCTCCCATGGTCGTCTTCAGGTAGATGCTCTTGATGTTACCGTAGCCACGCTTCGTCGCTCCGATGAGGTTCGTGAGTATGGTCTCGATGTTCTGAGCCACCTGCTCGTCGGTCATCTTCTCGCGACCGACCATCACGTGACAGAACATCTTGTCCCTGCTCCTCAGAACGACGGCGCGGCGCTCGCGCTCGATGACCGTGTCGACGGGCGCCTGAGGCGGTACCGGGGTAGGCATCTTGCCGCGGGGACCCAAAATGGGACCAGCGACGCGACCAACCGTCGGCATCAACGGCGCCTCACTGATGAATATGTCGAAACCCTTGAGCTTCTTCTTCGCCGCCTTCTTGTCCTTCGCCAACTCGGCTAGTTCCGGAGGCTCGATGACCGCGTCGGCGCCGCTCCTGCGGGCCCTGAGCGCGAGGTCACCACCCGCGAAGACTAGGACCTTCTGCCCACCGATCCCGTTGGGGAGCTGGACGCGCAGGTTAATCCTGTTCTCGGGGCGCTTCATGTCGAGTTCGCGTAGGTTGATCGCCATCTCGAAGGTCTGCTCGAAGCGGCGCTTCTTGGAAGCCTGCCTCGCCTTCGTGATAGCCTCGTTGATATCCTTGCGTTGTAGGGACATGATTCTAGTCCTCCTTTAGCTGGGCGTCGTAGGCACCGCTCTTTATGAGATCCTGTACCTCCTTTGCGGGTTTGCCGTCGACTGTGACGCCCATGCTGTGGCATGTGCCGAGAACCTCACGCGTCGCGGACTTCATCGTGGCGGCGTATAGGCCAGCCTTCTTCTTCTTTGCGACGCTTACAAGCTGCTCGAACGAGAGGTCACCCACCTTGGCGGAGTGTGGCGTGCCCGAGCCCTTCGTGACGCCCACAGCCTGTGTGAGCAGGGCGAAGGTGCTGAGCATGCCCACCTTGACCTTGAACTCCTTAGTGTCCGTGTCTATGAGCACGTCCACCGGGACGGGGGTTCCCTTGTACTCGCCGGTCTGCTTGTTGATCTCGGCGACGATATTCATTATGTTGACACCCATCGGACCCAGCGCTGGGCCGATCGGCGGACCACCTGTCGCCCCGCCACCCGGGACGATAAAGTTGAACTTCTTTTCGACCAATCTTAACTAGCTCCTTTAACCTCCCGGACATAGTCGGCGTGGACGGTTATCGGCAGGCTAAATGCCGCCTCAAGGATCTCTATCGTTACTTCCTCCTTGGAGGTATCCACGCGCACCACCTTCGCCTGCATGCCCTTGAAGGGCCCAGCTACAACGTCTACCAGGATACCCTCAGCCAGGCCCTCGATGGCCGGCTTCGTCTCAAGGTAATGCTCCACCTCTTGTGGGGAGACCATGCCCTGAATGCGCTCCCTGGCATACCTGACGCCACGTATGAGCTCGTCGACCATGTGGGGGTTGACGCTCTCAACGATAATGTAGCCCTTCAGCTCCGACGGCGCGAGTATGGCCAAGACTGGAATGTGCTCGATCTTCGCCTTGTCGGCGAGCATCTCAGCAACAGTCCTCTCTTGACCGTTTGTTACCTTTACCGCGTAAAGCTGGGTCATAGGCTTGTCTGGCACATCTGCCACGTCCGGTTGCACCGTAAGCGATAGCAGATGGCTCATATTAATATTGCTAAGTTGGTGAAACTCGCGGACGATGAAAAGCGCCGCGTCTAGACGGGCTGGAGTACGACGGCGATTAGACGTATAATGTAGCCAATGACGCCGAGGACGCCCACGCCGAGGAGAACGATCTTTAGGCTCAGGCTGTAGGTCTTCCAGTCGGGCTTGTGGAGTGTCTCCATAAGCCGCTTGGCGCTCTCGATGAAGCTTGATATACCCAACGCTTATCGCCCACTCAGGCGCGCGTGCCCTTAAATCCTTTACGAATCCCCGAGCAGCTTCTCGGCGAACCAACCAGCATCGAACGGTTGAAGGTCGTCGTAGCCCTGCCCGACGCCTATATAGATGACGGGCTTGCCAGTTAGGAAACTGACGCTCAGGCTCGACCCGCCCTTGGCGTCGGCGTCAACCTTCGTAAGTATGGCGGCGTCGAAGCCGACCGCCTTGTTGAAGGTCAGCGCCTGCTCCGTGGCGTCGTTGCCGATGAGAGAGTCGAGGATCATGACCGTGAGGTTTGGCTGGATGACGCGTTTGATCTTAGTCAGCTCGTCCATGAGGTTGCGGTTTGTCTGCATCCTGCCCGCCGTGTCTATCATGACGACATCAACGCCCTTCGCCTTGGCGTGCTGAACGGCGTCGAAGCCCACCGCAGCCGCGTCGCTCCCATACTGGTGCCGGATGATCTTGACGTCGAGGCGCCGCGCGTGCTCCTCAAGCTGCTCAATAGCCCCGGCGCGATACGTGTCCCCCGATGCGAGGACCACGCTTAGGCCACTCTTCTGAAGGAGGTGCGTGACCTTTGCGATGGTGGTCGTCTTTCCTGTGCCGTTTATACCGACGAACATAACGATGTATGGGTGACCCGCCTTCTTCGCCTCTCTGGCGGCGGAGACCAAGTCGACGCCCTTACCCGTCTGCATGACGACCTCGATCGACTCTTTTAGTGCCTTCTTAACGACGTTCGATTTGTCGCCGAAGCGGTTCGCCTCCTGCCCCACGAGGCGCTTCTTTAGCTCCTCGCAAACCCTCTCCGCGACCTGCACGGAGACGTCGTTGCTTATGAGCTGCATCTGGAGGTCCCAGACTAGGGGCTCGAGGTCTTTCTCGGTTAGTCCCGTCTTAGAAATCTTGTCTACTATGCCCTTGAGGCCCTGCTTGAGCTTATCGAACACCGGCGCCCTCACCCTGTAGCTCGGCTGAGAGCCTGTTGCCCGCTTCCTGGTGGCTCTGCATCTGCGCGAGCACCTGTCCTAGCTGCTGGTCGACGGCCGTGAGGGTCTTCTCGACCTCTTCGAGGCGTTTGTTGACGTCCTCGACAGCCTTGGCGTAGTCCATCTCGATGGAGACGTCCGCGCCGACGCCGACTATTACCTTGTCGAGGGGTGCCGTCTTCGCGTGTATGAAGGCGGCTCCTCCGACGGGGATGAGTATGGGCGTGTCCTGCTTGACGTCCTTAAGGTCGTTGAGGCTCTGCTGGCTGACGCGAAGCTCCGTCTGGGCGTTAGTGAGAATCTGCATCCTCTGCTGGAGGACGTTCGCGGTGCCCTCCATCAACTGTAGCTCGTATAGAATTCTGCGTAGCGTGTCCTCTTTCCGGGGGGAGGCCATGGGGGTTAACCCGCCTTCTCCGGCTGGACTTCCTCTACGCTGAAGATGGTTATCTGGTAGCGCTTGGCGCGGTGGCGGCTACCCATATCGGTGTAGACGCGCTCGACGGCGTGCTCCATCTTCGCCGCCCTTATCTCCTGGCTGAAGGACATGGGTATGAAGAACTTCTGCTTCATGACCTCGCCAGTGACCCTGAATACCTTTACCTCACTCATTCCTTCTTCTCCTCCGCGGCTGGCTCCTCGGGCTTGGACTCGGCTGCTGCCTCGGCCTTCTCCTCGGGCTTCACCTCAGGCTTAGCCTCTGCCTTGGGCTCCTTCTTTGGCTTCGCCTTCGCCTTGGCCTCGGCCTTCGCGTCAGCTCTCGCCTTCTTGGCCTCGGCCTTGGGGTCGACGTCGGCCATGGTGATTGTGACAGCACCCTCGTCGTCCTTCGTCATCTTGACCCTGATCTTATGGGGTGGGCTCTTTATGCCCCTGGCCCAGATGGCCTCGTTGACGGTGGTGTCGACGGTGATGGTCTCCGCCTTCATGTGGCGCTTGGCGAATGCCTTGAGGACCATCATGGCCCTCTCGCTGCGCCTGTAGCGCTGGGCATTCCAGGCCTCCTTAAGAGGGACCGTGTAGATGCGCTCAGTTTCAGACATGTTTCATCAGTCCTTGAGTTTCCTGGTGCGCCATGCGCGCACGCTCTTGGGGCTCCAGCGTACCTTACCCTTGGTCTTTGCTATGATCCAAGCGGGTACGGACCTGTTGGACTTGCCCGCCTTGACTAGGCGCAGCTTGTACGCGAGCGGCTTGTTTCTTGCCATCGTTATACTCTCCTTATGCTTATGTCCCTCTTCTTCTGCTGCCCCTCTATACCGGCGAGCAGCCTTTTCAGCTGGTCGTCCGATATGGGGAGGGGAACCCTGCCCCCTTGGGCGATTTGGATGAGCTCAGCCTCGAGCTGCTGGCCGAACTCGGGTCTCACCATCTTGATGTTGGCGAGCCGTTGCCTGGCCTCGGGTGTGAGGAGCCTGCGCATGAGCGACTGCTTCTGGGCCTCGGCCTCAGCCGCGGCGCGCTGCTGTTCAGCACCGCCTTGCTGCTGTTGCCTTGCCTGAAGCTCTGCCATCCGCTGGGCCTTGAGCCTCTCGAGCTCCTCGTCTCTCGACATTGGCGTCTCCGCCTAGTATGCCTTTAGCTCTGGCTTTTCCCTGTCCAGTTCCTTCTTTATCTGGGTGCTCATGGCGTCGAGTAGGCTTCTACCTTTCTTGCTGACGACGCGGCCGGATTTATCGACCTTATCGACGAGGCCCGCCTTCTCGAGTTGCTGTAGTGATGCGCGTATTATGCTTCCGCCCGCCTTCGCGTGGTGGGCGGGTGAGTTACCGACCCTCTTGCGTCCGCCGTACTCCTTCCTGAGTCTCTGCACTCCGACGGCCTCGCCACTCATGTAGAGCTTTCGGAGGAGGGATGCGGTCCTGACGTACCAGAAGTCGGGTATCTGTGGCACCCTCTCGACGTGGGTGCCCGTCTTGACGTGGGCGGCCCACTCGGGTGGGGTGACCTCTTTGATGTTCTCCTTTATGTATGCGCTCAGTTTGCCTATGAGCACGTCTGCTGGCACGTCGTATGCGGTGGTCATCGTGTTCCCTTTTCCCAGATGCTATTCTATCGGTGCGGGGACCGGCATATATGTCTGTGCCTTTCCCCGCTTTTTAGCAACTGTTAACCACGCCCTCTAAATTTAAAGGTTTAGTCAACCCCTGCGCGTCACCGGGGGGGCTGCGTGGGCGGGGCGGGGGGTTAAAAA
>DUKA01000188.1 GCA_013329615.1 Candidatus Bathyarchaeota archaeon | reverse complement strand
ATGAAGTCCCCCTCTCGGTAGAAAGTGGTGTCAGTTAACCCCTCCGAGGGCTCGAAAACCCTGTAAGCGTTAAGGATCCCCGGTACAGCTTCGAATCGGTAGCCACGGGCATTTAACTTATGGATGACGGATTCACCTCCTCTAAGGGTGTTGATCCGGATATACTTTGGCACCTCAACTGGTGACATGAGATCGGCCGCTATCCCCTTCTCAAAGTTGGCGCGTACATACTCCACATACCACGGGGGTAAAAAATTCTCAAATGCCAACACATCAATCCTACTAAGGCTCTCCCACGGGATCTTCTGGTGGGGGATTATGTCAATCGCTTCCTCCACGCCTCTAAGTGTCTTTTTCCCAAGGATCACTCTAATGTGCTCTACAAATTTGTAGGCCTCAACGCGATAGTCGCCACCGTAGTGTACTAAGTAGGTGTAGATCCTGAGGAAGTTTCTTACACCGATGTCAAGGGCTTCGATGTCGCCTGATACGAGTGCTTGGTTGATGAGATAATCAAGGGCATTTCTCCTCTTTGATACGGAGTATAATAGTTCACTCGCCTTTCTAGCAACTTTATAGTCTTTGATTCCGATCTGTTTGACGGTTTTTCTCAGTGCCGCTTCTTCGTTCATGCCACTAAGTTCTACCCAGCTTAATGCCTCCAACGCAGCAGTCCAAGCCGAATGCATTTAATCAATAAATTACTTGTCACGGAGACGTATAGACTTGTAGTATGCTCCTCTTGGAACTAGTATAGTTGGGGGCTAAAGCGATCAAACGCATCCATGGAATATCGAATAGGAAAGTGTTTATTCGGTAGAAGATTCTGAGAAAAAAGCTGATGAGGTATGCGAGCAAGACGAGAAATGAAGTAGCGCTTTATCAGGTTTTGCGGTTATCCCGATTTGTAGCGGTCGCGCAATAAATCAGCCATCCCTGCGTCTACTCAAACTTAACTGATATAGAACATATTAGGGCGTTATTATCGGCTACGAAATCGATTATTGACGCCGGCGTGCAATGGAACGCGCTTATACCCTAGCGGCTGTTATTGCTTTTGCCCAGGTGGGAGCGGACGAAAGGTCCAAGCAGTGGAAGACCTGAAAGCCGCGGAGCCGTGAGGAGTGGGCTGCGAAGGAACTTGACTGGCTTTGGCTAGTCGGGAAATCTACACTCCCCAGTTGACGACGCCAAAGCGGAGTCAGCGCGGTAATCTCGCCCGGGCACCCCCATATGCGCGTATGCATATGAATGTTCTTAAACTATTCTTCCTTAAGATGATTTGATGGAGACGAGTAACTGTTGAAAATGAAAGAGTTGAAGAAGGGTTATAGATTATTGACGGAATTCGAAAAGCGGGACGAGCAACTTCTTGGCGCGTTGAAGACTGTTCGTGGGACGAAGAAGTATTACCCCTCACTGGCAACTAGGCGTGAGAATTAGCTGTTGTTTGGGTTATAATCTTATTTTAAGTTCTTCTTGATTCCAAAAAATCTTACCAAAGTTGCTTTGGATTAAGCTTCCTTGGCGTTATCGCCGCGTGTTAATTTTGTGAGTGGTTTGGGTGTGCCCCCGGTTTATGAGGGGAGTGAGAACAGTTGTTTCTTCTACTCGACTTCCTTGTCGGTTACCTTGAGCCATTCGACGACGAGGCATGCGAGGAGGCTGGCCGGATTGTCTCCGATCTCGAGGCTAGGGGGATACCCATCGATGACCCCGACGCACTCATCGCAGGAGCGGCCGTCCGCCACGGCGAGACGCTCATAACGCGAAAACTCTCTCATTTCCAGAGGGTGCAAAACCTCCAAATCGAACAGTGGTAAATCCACTGCGGCAGTCAGGTACATGGCTAGCCTTTTAACAGCTTAGGGACTTACCAATACCCGATCAGATTTGTCGAAGCCCGACTCAACCGTGGAAAAAGTGGTAGAATACACATACGGCACGTGGAGGTTCCAAAAGGGCTGGAAGCCTACGCACATAGTCGACGCAGAGGGCGTCTACATGACGGACGCCAACGGCAAGAAGTACCTCGACTTCAGCAGCCAGCTCATGTGCAGTAACCTCGGCCACAAGAACCAGGCACTAATCAAAGCAATCGTTGATCAGGCGCAGAAGATGCCGTACATTAACCCCGGCTACTCTACCGACCTACGCGCTAAGGCGAGTGAGGCGCTCGTCAAAGTCCTCCCCGCGGGGCTGGAGAAGGTCTTCTACTCCACCTCCGGCACAGAGGCAAACGAGGCGGCGCTGAAGATCGCGCGCATGGTGTCGAAGCCGAAGGGCGCCTACAAGGTGATAAGCCGCTACACGAGCTACCACGGCGCTACCGCGGCCGCAGTCGCCTGCACCGGCGACCCGCGCAGATGGTTCGCCGAGCCCACGAGCAAGGTCGACGGCACCGTCTTCGCCCCAGACTGCTACTGCTACAGGTGCCCCTTCAACCAGAAGTACCCCGAGTGTGGCGTGACCTGCGCCGAGTATCTAGACTACATGCTGAAGAACGAGGGCAACGTCGCTGCTATGATCGTCGAGCCAGTAGTCGGTACAAACGGCATACTCGTCCCCGTCAAGGAGTATCTCCCGCGCATACGCGAGATCACCGAGGAGCATGGCGTTCTCCTCATCGCAGACGAGGTGATGTCGGGATGGGGCAGAACCGGCACGTGGTTCGCCGTTGACAACTGGGGCGTCAAACCCGACATACTGTCCACGGCGAAGGGTTGCACGGGCGCCTACACGCCGCTGGGAATCACGGCGACGACTAAGAAGATCGCAGACTACTTCCAGGACAACTACTTCGCGCACGGTCACACGTACGAGGCGCACCCCATGAGCATGGCGCCCCTTGTCCCTGCCATCGAAGAGTACAAGCGCCTAAACCTCTTCGAAAACACCAAGAAGCTCGGCGTACACACGGCCAAGCGCCTAAACGAGCTGAAGGAGAGGCACCCGAGCATCGGCGACGTCCGAGGCATCGGTCTCTTCTGGGCGGTCGAGATCGTTAAGAACAGGAAGACGAAGAAGCCCTTCAACACACGCATCGACAAGATTAGCGGCACCCCACTCATGGTCGACAAAGTCGGCGCCGAGATGGGTAAGCAGGGCGTCATCTGCAACACGTGGATCAGCCACTTCGTCATCGCCCCGCCCCTCATCATCAACCGGGAGCAGCTCGACTCGGGCATCGACGCCATGGACGAGGCTCTAAAGGTCGCCGACAAGGAAGTCGAAGCATAGCCCATCGAAACAATCCTCACTGATCCTTTCGTTTGCCGTCTTTTCTCTCAACTTAGTATTGCTTATATAGATTGTTGTAGGGGAATTATGTATGGGCAACTCTAAATCTTCGGGAAATTCAATCGAGAAGAAAGCGGGTTTCGATGTGCCCTACTCGAGGGAGACGCGCTCCCTCTGTCCTGTATGTTTTTCGACCGTCGATGCCCGCGTGTTCGAGGAGGATGGGCGGATATTCATTGAGAAGGAGTGCGAAGAACACGGGCACTTCAGGGACGTCTACTGGTCGGATGCGCCGCTCTTCAAGAAGCACCTCATGTACGCCGTGGAGGGCGACCCGATTGATAACCCGAATACGAGGAGCAGGGGCGACTGTCCGAGGGACTGCGGGCTCTGCGATGGGCACCAGACCCACACGATGCTTGCGAACATTGACCTGACGAACAGGTGCAACCTCCACTGCCCGATATGCTTCGCAAACGCGGACGCCGCCGGCTACGTCTACGAGCCGACGCTTGAGCAGGTCCGGCAGATGCTGCTGATGTTGAGGGAGCAGAGGCCGAACCCCGTGTGGGCCGTCCAGTTCTCGGGTGGGGAGCCGACGGTCTATCCGCAGATTTTCGAGGCGATTGAGTTGGCGAAGCGGCTCGGCATGGCGTATGTCATAGTGGCGACGAACGGGGTGAAGATAGCCGAGGACGTGGGCTTCGCGAGGCAACTGAAGAGGAGCGGGTTAACCGTCGCCTACCTGCAGTTCGACGGCTTGACGCCGGAGCCTTACGTGCAGGCGAGGGGCTTCGACGCGCTCCCGGTGAAGCTGCAGGCTGTTCGGAATCTGAGGGAGGCGGACATCCCGACGACGCTGGTGCCGACGGTTGTGAAGGGGGTCAACGACGACCAGCTCGGGGCGATTATTGATTATGGTTTCCGGAACCTCGACATCGTGAAGGCTGTGAATTTCCAGCCGGTCTCGTTCACGGGGCGCATCGACGGCGAGGAGCTTGAGAGGATGAGGATAACCGTCTCGGACGTCATGAGGCTGGTCGAGGAGCAGACGGGCGGGAGGATACTCCGGGGGGACTGGATGCCCATCCCGGCTTTCGCGCCGCTGGAGAGTATGATGGAGAAGATATCCCGGGAGAGGAGGTCGAAGGCGTCCACCCACCCGCACTGCGGTGCCGGCCTCTACCTCTTCGAGAAGGACGGGGAGTACGTGCCCATGAACAGGTTCATAGACCTCGACGCGGCGCGGGAGATGATTCTTGAGGAGCTGGGCTCGAAGAGGCGCGTCATGGGGGACCTGCGGCTGAAGACATCCCTTGTCTACAAGATTGCCAAGACGATGGATCAGAAGGAGGCGCCAGGGTACTTCAACTACGGCGAGCTGCTCCGGGAGGCGCTGCAAAACGGGTTGAGCAAGATACCGCCGGTGCTGAAGAGGAAGGGGCTGTTCGTTGGGTGCATGCACTTCATGGACCCCTACAACTATGACCTCGAACGTGTCCAACGGTGCCTAATTCACTATGCTGTACCCGACGGCCGCATCATCCCATTCTGCACCATGAACAACATCCACCGCGCAGACGTCGAAAAGAAATTCGGAATACCCATCAAAGAGTGGCAGAGTAAGCATAAGGTTGAAATAAGTCAGCCAATCTAATTCAAGAAGCAAGTGATAATCATGGGTGGAAAAAAGAAGATCGGCTTGAAACAGATGGAACGCCAGCAAGCCAAGACTGACGACGAAGCGAAAGCGAAAGAGAAGAAAGACAAGAAAGCGGGAGG